>NZ_JAUBOR010000022.1:0-54813 GCF_036700305.1 Microcoleus sp. Z1_A1 | reverse complement strand
AGTTCACAGCCAACAGCTATTTTTATATTAAACGACACAATATACGACCAATTGAGAGCATATTTTCGATCGCACAATCAGAGATTAGCCGAAATGTGCGATCGAGACTTCGGCTGGGACTAATCAATATAGCGGTTCTCAAGCGTGGTGAGGTATGGGGGCGAGCCCTATGCCCACGGAACCCTATGCCCTATGAGCACCTCATGTTTTGGCAGTTGGCACAAGAAAGAAAAAATTTTTGCCTTCTTCCTTCTTCCCTCTTCCTTCTTCCCTCTTCCCTCTTCCTTCTTCCCTCTTCCTTCTTCCCTCTTCCTTCATAGCCGATTTGCGGGCGTTGATCTAAAATCAGTACAGTCCTCTGCTGACTTGCTTTTAGCAAGATTTCAGCATACTTACCCTGAAACCTGATAATAATCCTTGTGCCAGACACTGCCCAGAACCGCCCAGAGCTGGATCTGAAGACCATATTTCCCTTCGAGCTAGATAACTTTCAGAGAGAGGCGATCGCCGCCCTCGATGCAGGTAAATCCGTTGTCGTGTGCGCTCCCACAGGCTCTGGGAAAACGTTAATCGGCGAATACGCCATCCATCAAGCACTCGACAGAGGGCGGCGCGTCTTCTACACCACACCCCTCAAAGCACTCTCTAACCAAAAGCTGCGCGACTTCCGCAGTCAATTTGGAGACAACAACGTAGGTTTGCTCACCGGCGACATCTCCGTCAATCGAGATGCGCCGATTTTGGTGATGACTACCGAAATATTTCGGAATATGCTCTACGGTACGCCGATCGGAGAAGTCGGCACTTCCCTCACCGGAGTCGAAACCGTCGTGCTCGACGAGTGTCACTACATGAACGATCGCCAGCGCGGTACCGTCTGGGAAGAATCGATCATCTACTGTTCGAGCGAAATTCAACTGCTGGCCCTCTCAGCAACCGTTGCCAATAGCGAGCAACTCACAGACTGGATTAACAAAGTCCACGGGCCCACAGAGCTCGTCTACTCAGACTTTCGGCCAGTGCCGCTGCAATTCCACTTCGCCAACCAAAAAGGGATATTTCCGCTGCTAGACGAGACCGGCAAAAGAGCGAATGTCCGGTTAGTCCCCAAAAAGAAGCAGCAAAAAGTAGAAAGAGGCAGCATCCCCACTCCGAGTTTGACCGATGTTTTGGCCCGGTTGGACGATCGAGATATGCTACCAGCAATTTACTTCATCTTCAGCCGTCGCGGGTGCGACCAAGCAGTCGCAGAAGTCGGCAACTTCTCCCTAGTTAACGAAGCCGAAACAGCCGAACTCAAACGCATCATTGACGATTTTTTACAGCGAAACCCAGAAGCAGAACGCTTCGGTCAAAAAGAAGCACTTTTAAAAGGCATCGCCGCCCACCACGCAGGCATTTTGCCCGCTTGGAAAGGTTTAGTAGAAGAACTCTTCGGCAGAGGTTTGATTAAAGTCGTATTTGCCACCGAAACCCTAGCAGCCGGGATAAATATGCCCGCCCGCACCACAGTCATTTCCACCCTGTCCAAGCGCACCGACAAGGGACACCGACTGCTAAACGCTTCAGAATTCCTCCAAATGGCCGGTCGGGCGGGTCGGCGGGGCATGGACAAGCAGGGGCACGTGGTCGCAGTTCAGACGCGCTTTGAAGGCGCAAAAGAAGCCTCCTATTTGGCAACAGCCAAAGCCGACCCCCTCGCCAGTCAGTTTACGCCCAGCTACGGCATGGTGCTGAATTTGCTGCAAACACACACTCTCGACGAAGCTCAAGAGTTGGTAGAGCGGAGTTTTGGTCAATACCTGTCTACCTTGTACTTGCAGCCCCAGCAATCAGAATTAGACCGACTGCAAACAGAATTAGCAGTGCTGGAACAGTCCCTAGCGGCCGGAGGAAATGTCTCCACCCTGGAAAAAAACCTCGCCCATTACGAAAAATTGCAGGGCAGACTCAAAGAAGACAAACGTTTGCTGAAAACTCTATTGCAGCAAGCTGAAGAAGCCAGATTTAAGGAAATGTCCGTAGCTGTGGCTTTTGCAGTGCTCGGCACGGTTCTGAGTCTCAAAGGCAAGCACGTTCCGACAGCCAAACGATCGCACACAACTCCTGTACCCGCCGTATTGGTTGCCAAAGTCGCAGGTTCCGGCCAAGCACCAAATTTGGTGTGCTTGGGCAAAGATAACCGCTGGTATGTCGTCGCCATTAGCGATGTCGCTACCCTGCACGCCGAATTACCCCGCTTGAGCGTTGCAGATACCTTGAACCCGCCCTCGGAAATGCCCCTGAGACTCGGCCAGTGCCGCTTGGGAACTGAAGAAACTGCTTCAATTGCTGCATCGATCCCACCATTGCCCACACCAGAACCGACCCCAGAGGCTCACGAGCAACAGCGGAAAATCGCAGCCCTAGAAGCTCAGCTAGAAATTCACCCGGTTCTAGAATGGGGCAATCCCGGTACTTTGCTCAAACGTCAGCGCCGCCGGGAAGAATTGAAAAAAGAAGTTCGCAAAAGCGAAGAAGACTTAGAAAAGCAGAGAGCTCGCTACTGGGAGGAATTTCTCAACTTAATCGACATCTTGCTGAATTTTGGCTGCTTGGAAAGAGTAGTTTCGGCAAATGTAAACCGAGATGACTCCTCCGGTAGGTTAGTACCCACAATCTTGGGTCAAGCTTGCGCCGCCATTCGCGGCGATAACGAACTGTGGCTGGGTTTGTCCCTGATGTCTGCCGAGTTTGACGAACTCGACCCCCACCACCTCGCTGCAGCTTGCGCGGCCTTAGTTACAGAAGTTTCCAGGCCCGACAGTTGGACTCACTACTCGCTGTCGCCAGAAGTTTTGGCACCTTTGGACAATCTGCAAAAAGGCTTGCGCCGCCGATTGTTTCAAGTGCAGCGCAAGCACGATTCTGCAATTCCGATTTGGCTGGAACGGGATTTAGTGACTTTGGTTGAACAGTGGGCTCTGGGTGTTGAATGGCTGGAACTGATTAGCCATACGAGTTTGGATGAAGGGGATGTGGTGCGGATTTTGCGCCGGACTTTGGATTTCTTGTCTCAGATTCCTCATGTTCCTCATGTTTCCGATTCTTTGCGGAGGAATGCTTGTCGGGCGATGCAGTTAATCGATAGATTCCCGGTGAATGAAGCTGCAAGTTAGAAAAGTGTTGACAGTTGACAGTTGACAGTTGGCTGTTGACAGTTGACAGTTGGCTGTTGACTTTTGGCTGTAAGGATCGTGGATTAAATAACTTCGTAGGTTGGGCCCGTGGAACGAACCCTACGCTTCGCTCCGCCCAACGCCACGCTTGATTGTTGGGTTTCGTTCCTCAACCCAACCTACAACAAATGCAAGTTATTTAATTCTCATTCCTAAGCTGTGCGGCATCTAAATTGTATTTTTGGTTTTTCAACCCAAATGCACCCAGATTTTAATCTAAAATCGTTTCCGGTGGCATCGGTATTGTTCAAATGTCCAAATATTCAAACAGTCAACTGTCAACTGTCATGAGGAATAGACCCAGATTTAAATCCCAAATCCCAAATCCCAAATCTAAAATCTAAAATCTAAAATCTAAAATCTAAAATCGCTCGATCTTAATTGTTATTGAAATTTTCCGAAACGGTGCGCTGGGTAATTCTCCTATTTTATGATGCAACAAATCAAAAAGCCCGATCGACTGCCTGATGCCTGCTCCCAGGCTAAAAAAACTCGCTTTTTCACTTTCTTGCAAAGAGTCTTAATTGGCACTCTAGCGAGTACATTACTCAATCTATTTATCCTATTTCCCTCTCCGAGTTTCGCAGAAGTAGTTCTGGGCGTAGTTCGCAGTTCCGAGAATTCTCCCGACTGGGTAAAGATTACCACGCGCCTCTGGGAAAGCGGCATTGCTTACAAACCAATCAATCTCGAAGAAATCAAAAATTTGGGGGATTTAACAGGCGTTAACGTGCTGTTTTTGCCCAACATTGAAACTTTGAGTCCGGCACAAATTAAAGTTTTAGAAGCTTGGGCATCCCAGGGCGGCCGCTTGATTGCTTCGGGCCCCGTCGGCCGCAGTTCCCCAGCCTTGGTGCGCCAATCTTTGCGATCGCTCCTTGGGGCCTATTGGGCTTTTCCGTTAACCCAACCGGCGACTCCGCAACCGCGCAGCCGCTGTCGGGATCTGGCTTGCACTACTTCTAGCAATTGGGTGCCACCCGAACAAAAAAATGCCTCAGTCCAAGGCGGTGTCTTGATTCCGGCTGATGCAAACAGTCAAACTATTGCTACTTGGAAAGATAGTTCCGGTTCCTCCGCAGCCATCGCCACGGATCGCGCTACCTACCTTGGCTGGCGTTGGGGTAGCGACGGTTCGGCAAATGTAGATAAGGCTTGGCTCCAAGCCTCGATCGCCCGCTGGGGAGGCACAATCGCTTCTGGGCCCTCCGCGCCGCCCACTGCTGCCGCGACCCCACTGCCAACCCCCCCCTCCAGAGTCACTAGAAACAGCCCTAGTTTGCCGCGTACTACCCCGCTGAGCCGACTTTCTCCCTCTGGCTCGCTTCCCGATTCAGTACCTGCAACTTTTACAGACCCTTCGGATCAGTCGGCGCCGGCGGGTTTGGACGTGCAGCCCAATTCCAATAAGCCGATCGTCAGCATTGAAGCGTACTTGATGCGCCAAGAACTCACCAACCTCCTCGGCCGGTTTGAAAGCGCCCTGACAGCATCTAATTCAGCCAATACCGCCATCAATCTCAATGCTGCTACCTCCCCTCAACTGCTGGCTGCAGAACAGGGCGGAGGCGGCCCAGCAGCCAGTCGCCCCCCTGTTCTGCAAGCGATCAGGGTACGGGCGATCGCCCAGGCGCGGCAGGTTTTGCAAACTTTTGACCAACTGCTGCAACAGCAAAACTACGCGGAGGCGAGAAAGCAGTGGGTGGAAGCGCGGCAGTTGCTGTGGGAAAATTACCCGAAGGAAGGACAGCGGGTTGGGGCGGAAATTCGGGCGGTTTGGCTCGATCGGGGGACGATCGTCGCAGCACGATCTGAACAGGGTTTGGCGGCAGTGTTCGATCGACTCGCCGCCGCAGGTATCAATACTGTTTTCTTTGAAACATTGAATGCCGGATATACCATTTATCCCAGTCAAGTTGCACCGCAACAAAATCCCCTAACAGTTGGCTGGGACCCGCTGGCATCGGCAGTTAAATTAGCCCACGAGCGAGGCATGGAACTGCACGCTTGGGTCTGGGTTTTTGCCACAGGAAATAAGCGCCACAATACTTTAATTGGCCAGCCTAGTTCTTATCCCGGCCCGGTGCTTTCCGCTCATCCACAGTGGGCAAATATTGACAATAAAGGACGCACGCAAAATCCTAACGATGGTAAATTTTATCTCGATCCGGCAAACCCGGAAGCGCGGAATTATTTGCTACAAATAGTCAGCGAAATTGCCAATAACTACAAAGTAGATGGAGTGCAATTAGACTATATTCGCTATCCTTTTCAAGATGATAATGCGAACTTTACTTACGGTTACGGTATTGCGGCGAGGCAGCAATTTAGGCAGTTGACTGGTGCAGACCCGGTGAATATTTCCCCCAGAAACGGCAGTTTGTGGCGGCAGTGGGTTGAGTTTAAAACTAATCAAATTAATAGTTTTGTAGCTGAAGTTTCTCAGCTTTTGCGGCAGAATTATCCGCGCACAATTCTGTCGGTTGCAGTGTTTCCGCACCCGGAAAGTCAGCGGATTTACAAAATTCAGCAAAATTGGGAAGTTTGGGCTCGTCAGGGCATTGTAGATTTGATTGTGCCGATGACTTATGCTTTGGATACGAACCGACTTCAACGCATCACTGAACCCTTGGTAAATGAACAAATTCTGGGTTCGGCTTTGATTTCTCCCTCGGTTAAGTTGTTGACTCTCCCGGAAGTTGTGGCGATCGACCAAATTCAAGCTTTGCGCGATTTACCGACTGGGGGCTATGCTATTTTTGCTGTGGAAAGTATCAGCAGCGCGATGCAGGGGTTTTTTAACCGCACTCAAGGCCCGCCAGTGCGTTCTACTTCTGCTGCAGAGCCCATTCCTTACCGACAGCCGTTTGCAGCGGCGGCTTCGCGGTATACTGCTCTCAAGCAGGAATGGAGTTTTTTGTTAGCTAACAATGAGTTGCGGGTGTCGGAATCTGAACTGAAGGTTTTGCAAAGTCGGGCGGATGAATTGGCGCAAGCTTTGAGCAAGTTGGCGGCAAATCCTTCTAGAGAAAGTTTAGCAACTGCTAAAAGATTGTTGGGGAGTTTTCAATCTCAGTTTCAATCTTCGATGCGCTTGCATTCTGCGGAAAATAGCTATCAGGTACAAACTTGGCAGAATCGTTTGGAGAGTTTGGATATGCTTTTACGTTACGGCGAAAGGATGGAGTTGAATCGCAGGTAAATACAGATTTTTGGGGTGTTTGCTGCTCTGGATAGTGCGATCGTGCTAACATTTGGGCGATCGTACTCTAATTAAGTTAGTTCGCGATCCACGGGTAATCCTCACCTTGTTTTTTTCACAGTCATACTTCGTTCAATCCCGCAGATTCAGCAAAAAACCCGGTGTTTGAGCGAAGCCGAAACCCGCTGTCTTGGGTCGGAGTGCGATCGCGAACTGTAAGTTTGTAAGGAATGAGAATTAAATAACTTACAATGCGTCATGGTTCTTGTGGGATGGGCGTCCCGCCCGTCCATAAAGGGCGGGCTCTTAGGCCCAACCTCTACTCCCCACTTTCAAGAGTGTCAATTATTTAATTCGCGATCCTAAGTAGGTCATCACAAAATAACCATAGTATCTTATCAGGGAGGATTGAGCTAAGATCCACGATCACAGCGAGTAGATGAGTCCTCTCACCCGCCCGAACCATGTAATGTTTATTTGCACTCACATCTTGCACCATTCTCAAGAACGGGCTCTGGGGCCCGTTCCACAAAAGATAATTTTTCTTGTGGAACAGGCCGAAAAGCCTGTTCCTAAAAGGCTAATTGAGAATGGTGCCAGATATAAGTTTGCACCTACTTAGTGAGGACGGAAGTCCTCAAAACTCTTAAAGGTCCAGTTAAAACAATTTGACGATGAGTGATTAACCGGATTTTATATTCCTCGCTCGTCTCTCGACCCAAGATTTTAACATCTACTAATTTAAAATGCCCATTTTCACTACTTTTAGGATGAATATGTTTCCTAAACCCCTCAATCGTTTAGCTACAAAATTTATCGGCAAAGTTCCATTACAAACGGTGCTAGTGGTTCCTTTTTTAGTGCAAATTGTCGGCACGGTAGGAGTTGTAGGTTGGCTATCTTTCCAAAACGGTCAGCGGGCAGTCAACGATGTTGCTGCTCAGTTGCGGGGAGAAATTAGCGATCGCATCAAAGACCGCATGGAACATTATATGTCAATTCCCCACATTGTAAATTACCTGAACCTTCAAGGCATAAAACTGGGGCAATTGAACCTAGAAGACAAGCAAAAACTAGAACATCATTTTCTAGAACAAATTCAATATTTTGATTCTATCAGTATCATTTACACAGGCAAAGAAAATGGAGAACACTCTGGAGCAATCCGCACTAAAGATGGGATTTTGATATCGGCTGCTGACATCTCTACTGACAATAAATTAGCTCGATATACTGCGGACTCTCAGGGAAACCGCGTTCAATTAGTGCAAATTTCACCCGATATTTATGACCCGCGAACTCGCCCTTGGTACATAGCAGCGGCTGCGGCAAAAAAACCTATTTGGACTCCAATTTATACAGATTTTTTGACTAGGGAACTGGCAATTACGGCTGCTTTGCCTATCTACGACGACGCTGGCAAATTGTTAGGCGTAGCTGGCAGCGATTTGCTGTTTTCCCGCATCAAAGAATTTCTCGTTAGCCTCAAAATTGGCAAATCAGGACAAACTTTTGTCATGGAGCGATCGGGGATGTTAATTGCTACTTCTACGGCGAGTCCAGAATTCGTGGTGGAAGGTAAAGAAACAAGGCGCATTAAAGCTTCAGAAAGCGAAAATCCGGTAATTCGCCAAACTGCACAACATTTAGATAAATCCTACGATAGCTTAGCTAAAATCAATAATTCTCAACAACTTACTTTTGATGTTGATGGCCAGCGAAATTTTATTCAGGTAGCTCCTTTTAAAGACGATCGAGGGTTGGATTGGCTGATTGTCGTAGTTGTGCCAGAGTCTGACTTTATGGAGCAAATTAACCTCAACACGCGCACGACTTTTTTACTGTCGCTTGCAGCATTGCTGGGGGCGACAATTCTGGGAATTCTTACTGCTAAATGGGTAATTCAGCCGATTTTAAGATTGAATGCTGCCGCGAAAGCTTTGGCGCGGAATGAATGGGATACAAAGCTCACTCTGAATCGCGAAGATGAACTCGGAGAACTTGCCACTGCTTTTAACAGCATGGCCGAGCAATTGCAGCATTCATTTACTTCTCTCTCGGAAAGCGAAAACCGAGTAAAACAATTTTTAAATGCAGTACCGCTAGGAATTTTTATTGCCGATCCCAACGGTCAACCTCACTACATTAATCCTACTGGAGAGCAATTGTTAGCTCAAGGAATTGTACCAGCCGATTCCGAAACTTTACGTCAATCCTACCGAGTTTATTTAGCTGGGACTCAGGAAATTTACCCGGCAGAACGCGACCCAATTTTAAATGCTTTGCAGGGTAAGAGTGTAACAGTTGATGACCTTGAAATCACCTCGACTGACAAAACTGTTCCCCTGCAAGTTTGGGGAACTCCTATTTATGACGCTCAAGGAAATGTTATCTACGGGATGTGCGCTTTTCAAGATATTACAGAACGCAAACTAGCGGAGAAAGTATTAAAGGAATACAACGACAATTTGGCAGTGCAAGTTGCCGAACGTACCGCCGATTTTGCCAAAGCACAAGAAAAGTTTTCTAAAGCTTTCCGTTTAAGCCCTAATGCGATTACCCTGACTAGAATCAGCGATGGTCGTCATATAGAAGCCAATGAAAGCTTTTGTCGGATGATGGGGTACAGTCACGAAGAAATCATTGGCAAAACTGCGGTAGAACTCAATTTTTGGGCGAGTTTGGGAGAGCGCGATCGCATGATTCAAATGTTGAAAAATAAGACGGCTATTCACAATTATGAGCTGAGGTTTCGCAATAAAAATGGTACAGAAAGAACGGCACTACTGTCTATAGAAACCATCAATATTGACGGAGAAGCTTGTTTTTTGTCGATTTCTAGCGATATTACCGAGCGCCAAAAAGCCGAAACTGCACTCCGGGAAGCAGAAGAAAAGTACCGCAATATTTATGAAAATGCTTTGAATGGAATTTTTCAAACTGCTATTGACGGGAAATACATCAGCGCTAACCCCGCTTTAGCTAACATCTACGGTTACGACTCGCCAGCAGATTTAATAGCAGTACAGCCGAATTTCCATAACCAGCTTTATGTGAAACCCAACCGCCGCGATGAATTTGCTGCGCTGATGAACGAGGACGGAATACTATCAAACTTTGAATCGGAAATTTACCGCAAAGATGGCAGCATAATCTGGATTTCGGAAAATTGTCGCGCTGTCTGCGATGAAGCAGGAAATCTGCTTTACTACGAAGGCTTTATTAAAGACATTACTGATAGCAAACAAGCGGAAATCAAAATGCAGCAGGCGAAAGAAGCGGCCGAAGCAGCAAACAAAGCGAAGAGTACCTTTCTCGCCAATATGAGCCACGAATTGCGATCGCCCCTGAACGCGGTCATCGGTTTTGCTCAAGTCATGCTTCGCAGTAAAACTTTGTCTCAGGAAAATCAAGAAGATGTCGGAATTATCCTGCGGAGTGGCGAACATTTACTGACTTTAATTAACCAAGTTTTAGACTTATCAAAAATTGAAGCCGGACGCACTACTATTAATTCAAAAAGCTTCGATTTGTACCAACTAATCGACGATTTAGAAGATATGTTTGCTCTCAAAGCTGAGCAAAAAGGTTTGCAATTAATATTCGACAGGGATGCAGAAGTTCCCCATTACATTTGTACTGATGAAGTTAAATTGCGGCAAGTCTTAATTAATTTGCTCAATAATGCAATTAAATTTACTTCAGAAGGGGGAGTGTCGATGCAAGTCAAAGCAGGAAGGCGGAATATACATAAAAACAGCACTGACCAATTGCCCGGCCACTACTGGCTGCATTTTGAAGTTCAAGATACTGGTGCAGGCATTGCTGCTGAGGAAATCAATCAGTTATTTGAAGCATTCGTGCAGACGAAAACAGGTAAAGATTCTCAGGAAGGAACGGGTTTAGGTTTAGCTATTAGCCGCCAGTTCGTGCAATTAATGGGAGGTGAAATTACGGTTAGCAGCGAGATCGGAAAGGGTGCAGTATTTCAGTTTGATATCCAAGTTCATTTGGTTGAAGCTAGTGAGATTGAAAGCAAAAAAACTCAACGTCGAGTTGTTGCCCTCGAACCGAATCAGCCGAGTTATCGCTTGCTAATTGTGGACGACAAACCATTGAATCGCCAACTGTTGGTAAAACTTCTCAGTCCACTCGGATTTGAGTTGAGAGAAGCGAATAACGGTAAAGAAGCGGTTGATATTTTTAGGGAGTGGGAGCCGCATCTGATTTGGATGGACATGAGAATGCCTGTAATGGACGGCTATGAGGCAACGAAACAGATTAAAACTACAACTGGGGGGCAAGCAACGGCGATTGTGGCCCTAACTGCTAGCGTTTTGGAGGAAGAACGGGCGGTGATTCTTTCGGCGGGTTGCGATGATTTTATGCGGAAACCGTTCCGAGAGGAGGATATCTTTGTGGCAATGGGGAAACATTTAGGAGTACGCTATATTTATGAAGATCCAACGGCAGTAAGTGCCACAGGTGTAGAGGAGTCAAGTCAGGAGGTGCTGATACCGGAGGCTTTCGCCTCTCTTTCTCCAGATTGGATGGCCCAATTCAAGCAAAGTATTTTGAGTGTGGACATGGAGGCGATCGCTAGTTCGATCGCACAAATCGGCACTGTCAATCCCTCTCTTGCGGCCAAGCTTCAAGATTGCATTAATAATTTTGAATATGACAGAATTTTGAACATAATCGAACTCAGCGAGAAACAGTAAAGACCCGATGACTTTAACTATACCTAAAACCAATCGAGCTAATATTTTAGTAGTAGACGATACCCCAGAAAACCTGCGGCTGCTGGCAGGAATTTTGAGCGAAAAAGGCTATCAAGTTCGCCCCGTACCCAATGGCAAGCTAGCATTGTCTGCTGCTCAAAAAATACCTCCGGATTTAGTGCTGCTGGATATTATGATGCCGGAAATGGACGGCTATCAAGTTTGCCAGCAACTCAAAGCTTCTGAAATTACCAAAGACATTCCTGTTATTTTTATTAGTGCGATTAATGACGTGCTGGATAAAGTTAAAGCTTTTGCAGTTGGTGGAGTTGACTTTATTACTAAACCGTTTCAGGTTGAAGAAGTTTTAGCCCGGATAGAAACTCATTTAAAAATTTGTTCGCTGCAACAAACTTTGCAAGAAAAAAATCAAGATTTAGCAACGGCGCTCCACCAACTGCAAGCCACCCAAGAGCATTTGATTCAATCGGAAAGAATGGCAGCCCTGGGACAACTGATTGCCGGCATTGCCCACGAAATCAATACCCCCCTGGGCATTATAGGTTCTTCTATTAATAATATAGCTAATTTTTCCGACGATTTTTTAGAGAAATTTCAGGAAATTTATCAAAAACTTTCTGACGAAAGCAAAGCTTATTTTTTAGCTTTAATGTACAGAGCAACCCATCAAGAAGTTTTATTCACAAGTAGAGAAAAACGCAAGTTTAAGCAGCAGTTGACTGCGGACATGATGGCAGAATCTGTTGAAAACTCCGAGGAAATTGCGGATACTTTAGTTGACATGGAAATCTACGAAAATATAGAAGAGTTCTTGCCGCTTTTCAAATCGCCGGATTGGGAAGTAGTTTTAAATAGTGCTTACCAGTTTGCGAGCTTTAAAAAAAGTATTAGCCTGATCCAAAGAGCCACAGCGAAGTCGGGAAAAGTAGTATTTGCCTTAAAAACCTACGCTCATTTTGATAGCAAACCAGAAAAAGTCCAGGCGAACTTACATGATGGCATTGAAACGGTGTTAACCCTTTATCAAAATCAACTAAAACACGGTATAGAAGTAGTGAAAAATTATGGAGATTTACCCGAAATTATGTGCTATCCCGATGACTTAAATCAAGTTTGGACGAATCTCGTTCATAATGCCCTGCAAGCAATGGATTATAAAGGTGTTTTGACGATTGAAACTGGGCAGCAAGGGGCGAATATTTTACTTAAGTTTACTGATAACGGCAAAGGTATTCCCTCAGAAGTTATTCCCAAAATTTTTCAGCCATTTTTTACGACAAAATCTGCGGGCGAAGGTAGCGGTTTGGGATTGGATATTGTGAGAAAAATTGTGGAAAAACACGAAGGCACAATTGCTGTTGATTCTGTACCGGGGCAGACAACTTTTACAGTCTCGCTGCCAATTTATTAAACAAAACTTACCTGTAGGAGCTGATTCCCTCTGACCGAAAACATCCAGGATGCCAGCCCCCAAATTCACCCGTCCAGAAATAAAAAACTTGTATCGGATAAAGGCGCGCCCGAATTTATCTCGCGCAAGTCAAGGCTTCAATTCTTTAATCTGCAATCTAAAATCTAAAATCGATTGACTCCCGTCGCTGTCTCGCTGACAAATACAAGATTTATTACAATAAACCGGGTTAATCTTCGGAAGTCCTATTAAAATAAGATAGGGGACAGATATCCTGCTTCCTTGCCCGAAATCAATAATGTAAAAAAATGTAAAAGCAAGTCCTATCGATAAACCTAAGAAAATTTAAGCAGAGAGGAAAAGATGAATAAGCCTGTAATTATTTGCGTTGACGATGAACCAGATATCTTGAATACTCTCAAGATGCAGCTCAAAAATGAATTTAAAAATGATTATTTTTATGAATTAGCTGAAAGTGGTGATGAAGCTTTAGATTTACTTGAGGAATTTCAAGAAAAAGCTCAGGTGATTGTGGTTGTTTCGGATTGGCTGATGCCGGGAATTAAAGGTGACGAACTTTTAATCAAAGTTCACCAAAAGTATCCTACAATTATTAAAGTGATGTTGACTGGACAGGCCGAGGTATCGGCTGTTCAGCGGGCAGTAGAAGAAGCAGATTTATACTGTTGTTTGTACAAACCCTGGCAAAGCAAAGACTTAATAGAAATTATAAAATCTGGGCTGGCTAAGTTATGAAAAAACCTGTGATTGTTTGTATTGATGATGAACCTGACGTTTTGAACAGTTTAAAGATTGAACTGAAAAAGGCGATCGGCGATCGGTGTATAATTGAAACCGCTGAAGGGGGGGCTGATGCTTTAGAGTTGCTGGCAGATTTGCGGGCAGATGAATACGAGATTGCTTTGGTGCTTTCCGATTATATCATGCCGGATATTAAAGGAGATGAACTGCTCAGAAAAATTCACGAAAGCTCGCCGGAGACGCTGACTATTATGCTAACGGGACAAGCTGATTTGGAAGCCCTGAGCAATGCTATCAAGTATGCTAAGTTGTACCGTTATATTCCTAAACCTTGGCAAAATGAAGACTTAAAATTAACGGTAGTAGAAGCAGTTCACAGTTATTTGCAAGATCAAAAGTTAACAGATGAAATTCATAAGCGCCAAGAAGTAAATGAGGAGTTAAAGCTAGCAAATGAGGCGCTGTCTGCCAGTGAAAGCCGCCTGAGTCAATTTTTAGAAGCTTTGCCAGTGGGGGTATCTGTTTATCATCCCGATGGCTCGATCGCCTATTTCAACCAGACAGCGCGGGATTTGCTGGGTGCAGACACTATCCCGGAAAGCACTGCGGAACAATTAGCTGCGACTTATCAACTGTATGTTGCCAATACTGATGAGCTTTATCCGCCGGATAATCTGCCAATTTTGCGTGCACTGAATGGAGAATCTGTCAAGGTTGACGATGTAGAAATCCGTCAAGATGGCAAAAGAATTGCGATCGAGATCAATACCACGCCGATTTTTGACGCTAGCGGAAATATTGTTTATGCGATCGCAGCTTTTCAAGATATTAGCGATCGCAAACAAGCGGAAAAAATACTAGCAGATTACCACCACACCTTAGAAGCCCAAATTGACGAACGTACAGAACAACTGCAACAAGCTGCATTAGCTGCTGAAGCAGCAAACAAAGCTAAAAGCACGTTTCTCGCCAATATGAGCCACGAGTTACGCACCCCTCTCAATTCTATACTCGGCTTTGCACAAATCATGGAACCCAGTCCGGATCTTACTGTCGAAAACCGAGAAAATATGAGAATTATTCGCCGTAGTGGCGAACACTTGCTTACCTTGATCAATGAAGTCTTAGACTTGTCAAAAATCGAAGCGGGGCGGATGACACTTAACCCGAAAAACTTCGACATCTACCGCTTGCTTGACGATTTGCAAGATATGTTTCAACTGCGGGTACATAATCAAGAATTGCAGTTGCATTTTCAGCGCGATGCTGACGTTCCTCAGTACGTGCGAACCGATGATATTAAACTGCGGCAAGTGTTGATTAATCTTCTGAGTAATGCGATTAAGTTTACCCAAACAGGCGAAATCATCTTAAGAGTTATCAAGTTAGAAAAATCGGGTTTTCTGGATTTACTGGATAGTTCTACAGCTTGCTTTGATACCACAAGAAGTATTCGGGATTTTTCGAGAACTAGCAGTGATTTTGCAAAGGTTGAATGGAGCGATGAGGCTGAGGGTTCAACTGTGCCTGGTTTTTTTCTTCTATTTGAAATTGAAGATACAGGAGTTGGCATTGCTCCTGAAGAATTGGGCAGCATTTTTAATGCTTTTGTGCAAACAGCTTCCGGTCAAAAAAATCAGAAAGGCACGGGTTTAGGATTGAAGATCAGTCGTCAATTTGTCCGCCTGATGGGAGGCGAAATTGTCGTAGAAAGTCAACTGGAACTCGGCACTACTTTTAAATTTGAAATTCCAGTGGGTGCCGTTGATGCTGCTGAGCTTCCCGATCCGGAACTTAACCGCGAAGTGAGTGGTTTGGAACCCAATCAACCGTGCTACCGGATTTTAATTGTGGACGATCGCGAAGACAACCGCCAACTTTTAGTCAAAATGCTTTCTCCTTTAGGTTTCGGGGTGGAAGAAGCCACCAACGGCCAGGAAGCAATAGAAATGTGGGAAAATTGGCATCCGCACTTAATTTTGATGGATGTGCGAATGCCGGTGATGGACGGCTACGAAGCTACTAAACAAATTAAGACTAGAATCAAGCAGAGAGAGCAAGAGGGGGAAATGAATATTTCCGATCCCGAATCCCCGATTCCGAAGATTATTGCTTTGACAGCTAGTACAATTGAAGGAAGGCAAGCGTTTGCTTTATTGGTCGGCTGCGACGATTTTATTAGCAAACCTTTCCGCAAAACCGATATATTTGATGCCATCACCAAACATTTGGGGGTGAGGTATCTCTACTCTAACTCAACGGACTTTATCTCAATAGGCGATCCAAATAATTTATCTGACTCGCTCTCTAATGCTGCGCTTGCTTATTTACCCATACTTCCCGCAGAATGGATAGACAACATGAAGCAGGTAATCCGCAGTGCTGATTTTGACTTAATTGTCAGGACAATCGACGAAATAAGGAGGCCTCATCCTGAATTGGCGGAAATCCTCCAGGGTCATCTCGATAATTTTGATTACCAGAAAATTCTCAATTTAATTGCCGAGGCGGAGGAATCAGATAATGCAGATGAAGGCGGAACAAACTGAAAACCATCAAGCGGATATTTTAGTAGTTGACGATACACCAGATAATCTGCGTTTGTTAATTAGAATTTTGCAAAAAAATGGCTATAAAGTTCGACCAGTTACTAATGGTTTTTCGGCGTTAGATGCTATTCAATCTAGCGCGCCAGATTTGATTTTGCTCGATATTATGATGCCGGATATTGACGGGTACGAACTATGTAAAAAATTAAAATCCCAATTGCAATTTCGGGAAATTCCCATCATTTTCCTGAGTGCGCTGGAAGAAGGAATAAATAAAGCCAAAGCTTTTGAAGTGGGCGGCTCGGATTATATAACTAAACCTTTTCAGGTGAAAGAAGTATTGGCACGAGTCAGCAATCAACTTACTGTGCGTTCATTGCAAATGCAATTGCAAGAAAAAAATCAAAAATTGACCGATCAAAATATCCAGTTGCACCAGGAAATCGCTGAACGCCACCAGGTGGAAATGGAAACAAGATTGCTGCTGCAGGCTACACAAGCTATTAGCAAATCTGAAGATTTTGAGTCGGCTATAGATGTGATCTTAGGTTTAATTTGCAAAACTATTGAATGGAATCTGGGCGAAGCTTGGATTCCTTGCAGTGAGGGTTTTTTAAAATGCGCTACAGGTAGGTACGTCAGTGACTCCAGTTTTGCCCAATTCCAACAAACAAGTTGGGAGTTGATTTTTGCTCCCGGTGTGGGACTTCCGGGTAGGATTTGGCAGTCGCAGCAGTCTGAATGGATAGATGATGTTTCTAATGCACCGGAACAAGTTTTTTTAAGAGCTAAAATTGCGCTGAGTGTGGGATTGAAAGCGGCTTTTGGGGTGCCAATTTTGGCGGAAAACCAAGTGTTAGCTATTTTGATTTTTTATCGCGAGAAAGTTCTGAATTGTCAGCCGCGCTTGTTGGAATTAGTGAGCGCGGTTGCTACGCAGCTCGGTTCGTTGATTCAGCGCAAACAAGCTGAAGCAGCTCTGAAAGTGCAGCAAGAGCAAACAGAAAAATTGCTGCTGAATATTTTACCGAAACCTATTGCGGATCGTTTGCAAAAAGAGCAAAAGTTGATAGCGGAGCATTTTGATGAGGTGAGCGTCTTGTTTGCTGATTTGGTGGGTTTTACAGAGTTTTCGGCTCACAAAAGTCCGACGCAGTTGGTAGAAATTTTGAATGGGATTTTTTCGGAGTTCGATAGGTTGTCTGAATTGCACGGGTTGGAAAAGATTAAGACGATTGGGGATGCTTACATGGTGGTTGGGGGTTTGCCGACGCCGCGGGAGGATCACTCCTCGGCGATCGCACTTTTAGCTTTGGAGATGCAGGCAGCTTTGGGGAGGTTTAATGCCAAAATGGGAGAAAATTTTCAATTGAGACTCGGAATTCACAGCGGTTCGGTGGTGGCTGGAATTATTGGGATTAGTAAATTTAGCTATGATTTGTGGGGCGATACTGTTAATGTTGCTTCACGCATGGAGTCGAACGGATTGCCTGGTAAAATTCAAGTGACGGAGGCGACTTACGAGCGTTTGAAAGAGCAGTTTGTTTTGGAAGAACGGGGTCATATCCCGATCAAAGGCAAAGGAAAGATGCTGACTTACTGGTTAATTGAAGAACAAAAGAAATCTTTTTAAGTTTATGATGTAAATTTCAATTAATATGAAAGGTAGACCGCATTTATACTTTCAGGAGGGCTAATCCTTTGCAAACAGTTGAAACAAAATCGCCGACAGCGTTGAAAAGAGTCCTAGTTATTTTAATATCACTGCTAGCAGTAGCGGTACTGTCGATCGCTACTTTTATCGCTCTACCCGGAGAAAAAACAATGTTTGCTGGAACTAGACCTGCCAATATCGGAATTCAGTCAGGAAAACTCGCAGCGTGCCCGAGTTCCCCCAACTGCGTCAGCAGCTTCAGTCAAGATGCCGAACACAAAATTGAGCCTTTGGCATACACTTCGTCCCAGAGTGAAGCGATGGTAAAGCTAAAAGGGGCGATCGAGTCCTATGGAAAAACTAAAATTATCACGGCAACTGATAATTACCTGTATGCGGAGTTCACCAGTGCTTTGATGGGGTTTGTTGATGACGTTGAATTTTTGGTAGATGATGGAGCGAAAGTGATCCATGTGCGATCGGCTTCGCGTCTGGGACAGTCGGATTTGGGAGTTAACCGCAAACGGATAGAAGCTATCAGAACTCAATTCAATCAACTCTGAACTTAAAATTTCTAGCTTTCCCGAAGCCCCTCTCCTACACGGCTGTTTCATTATCCGTAGGGGCAAACCCCCCGTGGTTGCCCCGATATTTGAAACACCGATTCCCCACGTCCGTGGAGGGGGTAGGCACGGGGGCGCTACCCCTACAAAACGATGATTTCCCTTCATCCGTGGAGGGGGTAGGCACGGGGGCGCTACCCCTACAAAACCATGATTTCCCCACGTCCGTGGAGGGGGTAGGCACGGGGGCGCTACCCCTACAAAACCATGATTTCCCCACGTCCGTGGAGGGGGTAGGCACGGGGGCGCTACCCCTACAAAACCATGATTTCCGTGAGAATAAAACAGCCCTGCCCTCTCCTACAAGATGAGGGGCTTTGAGATTTGTGTACTACTATGTAATGTTGATTTGTCACTACCTAGTTAACAATTATTAACAGTAGGCACAGCGCAAAGGAGTGTCCAGCAGGGGGAGTAGGACACCGCAATGCCGTTTTCCTACGGTTGGCTTTCAGTTTTAAAACTTGTTATAAGATTGACGATTTTATAGTTTTACAATCTTTAAAATAGCTGAGCGCGCTAGCACAGAAGAAGAGATGCCGTAGTATTCCTATAGGATTAAACAACCTAAATGATACACTTCTGACTTTAGGGAGAGGGAACTGAACGAATTAATTTCTACTATTAAATTAAGTAGAACAAAGAGGAAAAACACATGGCACTTCAAAAATTAGCAGACTTTTATCCTAATTATCAGGAAGAAATCTTTGCTGGAGACGACATCAAGGGATTTGATGTTTATGCTGGCGACTCGGATGAAAAAGTAGGCACGGTTTATGACGCTTTGGTTGATGACAGTGGTCGTTTTCGCTATCTGGTAATTGATACCGGTATTTGGATTTTTGGCAAAAAAGTATTGTTGCCAATCGGCTCGGCTCGCTTCGACTACGGCGCCCGTCGCGTCCACGCCACAGGTCTTCGCAACAAAGCTCAAGCAGAACAATTGCCAGCTTACAATGAATTAGAACCATTAGATTACGATCGCGAAGAACAGGTAAGAGGCGTCTACCGCAATCAAGAAACTGCCACTGCCCGCACTGCAACTCCTGCTAGCTACGATCGCAGCAGCTACAGCTACGATATGGATCGCCCCCTCTACGAAACCAACGAACAGCAGCACCAAAATCTCAAGCTTTATGAAGAACGCTTGATTGCTAACAAACACCGCGCAAAAACAGGCGAAGTAGCAGTTGGCAAGCGCGTGGAAACTGAAACAGCGCGAGCTTCAGTACCCATTGAAAAAGAACGAGTTGTAATCGATCGAGTAACCCCGGTAGAAGCGGGTCGAGTAGTTTCAGTCGGTGAGGCTGACTTCCAATCAGGGGAAGTTGCACGCATGGAAGTCTACGAAGAAACTGCCGACATTCACAAGGAAGCTTTCGTGCGCGAAGAAGTCAACGTCAGAAAAGAAGTTGTTCGCACCACGGTTGAGGGCGAAGAAACCTTGCGTCGTGAAGAATTAGAGGTTAAGACCGATGGCACTGCGGTTGTAGATAATAAAAACATCTAAACCAACCGCAACAGGTATTGCATAGGAATTGTGCCTTAATGACATAATTCTGTCACCGCGCAGGTTTGATTGAATTGGTGGCGATCGCGCAATTCCTATGTGATTGGCGGGGGGGGTACAAAACTTGTCTAGTTTTGGCAACGTTTATGCACTTTCCCCGCCTTTACCAATTTCCCCTTACCAATTCATAATAAAAATCCCTAAGCAGGAAAGTTTAAAAAATGAACGGTCAAGCATCAGCAGAAAAAATAGCAACTGCCAAATCAATAACCCGTCTCAACCGGGTACCTGAAAAAGTCAGAACTAAGCTAAAAAGTTTTACCGTCAAAGACAACCAAGGTCATTTGGTCGGCAAAGTTAAAGATGTCTATTTTGATGCTAACGGTCAGTTAAACTTTGTCGTGACCGGGCTAGGCAGCGAAAATCCCCGCATTTTTTTATTAAGTGTTAAGCTGCTCAAGAAAGTGGATTATCACCAAAAAGCGCTGTTTGTAACTATTAATTCGGCTCAAGTCGATCTGCTGCCCGTAGTTTCGGCAAATGGCGAGCATCCGTATTTAGAAAATCCCTCGGAACCGGATAATGAATTTAGCAACCGTGAATTAACAAATCCCTCAACAGTTATGTCAAATCTAACAGATGCCGATCGCACTGATGCAAATTGGGAGACCGATCGGGATGAGGAAAACTTGGATATTGTCGATCGAGAAGTAATTCGCCTGCTAGAAGAACGATTGGTGATCAATCGCAGCAAGCGCAAAGTCGGCGAAGTCATAGTGCGTAAAGAAATTGAAACTCGGATGGTACAAGTACCTATCCAGTGGGAAAAGCTGATTGTCGAACAAGTCGGCGACGATCCGAAGGTGTTGGCCGAAATAGATTTAGGCGAGGGAAGCATCACCGGTATAGATTTGACGGAGATTAAGAGCGATCGCCAAGAACCGACAGTTAAGGCTGAATTTACCTCTGTGCAGAAAGCTAGCAAAATCTTAAATTCGATCGCCTCTCAACCCCGTCACGGTTGCGTCAAAGTCCGCCTAGAACTCGTTCTCGAAGACAAGCAACTTGAGGATACTTACCAAAAATGGATGACGGAACACCACTCAGAGAGTTAAAATATTCGTCCTTTTCGGTCTAGATTTTAGCTATTAGCGAGAAACTTAAATCTAAGAACGGACTGTGGCGATTCGTGCTGGGGAGAAAGTTCACCGCCATCTACTAAGATCATGTTCGGTAAATTAACCGTAATTTTGGTAGTGGCGGGTTTACCAATATCTATAATATAAGCCCGATATCCGTCAACCCGCCCCGACCGGGATATGGAAATTTTTAGCGATCGACCTCTAGACAAAATTGTAGCGACTTGCGGTAAAATTGTGGTGGTCAAATTTAAAAGTATTTGAAAATGCCCAGCACAATCTCCGACATTAAAGTAAAAACGATCGCAGGCGAAGACAAGCAGCTAGGAGAGTACGCTGGCCAGGTACTCTTGATAGTTAATGTAGCTTCCAAATGTGGCTATACACCTCAATACAAAGGACTCGAAGAATTAAGCCAGAAGTACAGCGCGGCTGGACTCCGTGTTTTAGGATTTCCCTGCAACGACTTCGGAGGTCAAGAACCCGGAAGTAATCCAGAAATCGTCAATTTCTGTACTACAAAATACGGCGTCACCTTTGAATTATTTGACAAAGTACGCGCTAAAGGCACTCAGCAGCACCCGCTGTACGCTAAGCTTACGAGTGCAGTCGAGCCCAAGGGTGAGGTTTCCTGGAATTTTGAGAAATTCTTAGTTAGCAAACAGGGTGAAGTGGTTGCCAGATTCCGCAGTAGTGTTGGCCCCGATTCGCCCGAACTGATCGCTGCCATCGATCGAGAATTGGCGAAATAAGAAGTTCGGCAACTAAGCAGTGTACAGGATTTAACTGATTTAACGGATGGATGTTTAGGGAAGAGGGAAGAAATTAATAGGCTTTTTTTCCAATAAGTTGAAAGCTATTTTTTTCCTTCTGCTTTTCCCCCTTGTGTGCAAGCACTAAACCATGAACAAATACCGATGATTGTATTTAATTGGAGAACTGTTTAATTTAATGGAAAATACATCGGGATTAGATTTAGTTGTAGGTGTACTTGCCTTCGCAATTCTGGCAGGTGGTCTGGCCATGCTATTTGTAGGCATGGCATCATTTCCTAAAGAAAAATAACAATACTAGGACTTACTCACAATTGTTGAGAAACCGGGTTTTTTTACGAAAAGACACGTTGTAGACCGCACCAAAGGTAAAAAACCCGGTTTCGAGGCCCCGATTAAGTCCTGACTACCAACTTAAAATGCTTATTTTACAGCAGACCATCTGAATAAATCAAACTCCTTTCAATTTGAACATTCGCAATTGATGACAATCATGCAAACTACCGAAAACAACGTCAAAATTGCCCTCGCGCCGGGGAATTTGCGCCGCGTTCACCATATTGCTTTAAACGTGCGCGACATGAAAGCTTCCCGCCACTTCTATGGTACAATTCTCGGTCTGCACGAACTAACAGGTGCAGAAATTCCCGCAACTTTAACAGAAATGGTAGCCGCTGGTAAAGTCGCTAATTTCGTTACCCCAGACGGTACTGTTATTGACTTATTTTGGCAGCCCGACTTGGAACCGCCAAACCCAGACCCGGAGAAAGCTTTTACCCGCGCCAACCACTTAGCCTTCGATATTGAGCCGGATTTGTTCGATCGCGCTCTGGAAGTGCTAAAGTCAAATCAAATTGCGATCGATAGCGGCCCCGTTACTCGCGCTACAGGACGCGGCATTTACTTTTACGATCCTGATGGATTTATCATCGAAATCCGTTGTGATCCAGCTTAAACACTCGCTATCGGGTTCTCTGTAGTCCGGGTGCACCCTACATTTACTCTTTGGATTGCGGTAATCCCTAACGATCGCTAATTAAATAACTTATACAGCACTTTCCAGGTAAGTGAAGTACAGAGAAACCGGGTTTCTTGAATAAAACCGGTTTCTGGCGAGAAATCCAGAAGAAACCCGGTTTCTGGGGTGTACTTTATAAACCTGGAATCCGCTGTAATTTTAATTATTATTGTGGGATGGGCGTCCCGCCCGTCCAAAAAGGACGGGCGGGAAGCCCATCCCACTTTCAAGAGTGGAAGTTATTTAATTCTCATTCCTAAACATCCTACCTTTAAAGTTGTTTTATTTTCCGTCTTGGCTAATAGGTTGCTTCGGCCAAGTAAACCGAAAAGTTGCTCCCTCACCTTCGGCAGATTCTAGGGAAATAGTGCCCCCTTGACCTTCGACAATTTTTTTCACCAGCGACAAACCAATCCCAGTATTTTCAACTTTATCACGAGCTTCCAAGGTCTGAAAAATCACAAAAACTTTATCGTGATATTGAGGATCAATTCCCGGCCCGTCATCCTCTACAGAAAACTCGTAAAAATCATCTAACTCTTTAACGGATATGTTTACGTGACCCGATTCAGATCGGTTGTGCTTAATTGCGTTGCTAATTAAATTAGAAAAAACCTGCTGCAACAGCAATCTTTCTGCCACAAAAGTTGGCATTTTCGGTTCAACTTTCACCTCAAATCCAGACGGCGGCGCCAACGAATCAATAATTTCGGCTAATAAATTCTCAACTTTTACCATTTCTGAAGGCACTTGAATCCGTCCGACGCGGGAATATTGCAGCAGTCCCTCAATCAAACCTTCCATGCGGTAAACTCTGCCCCGCAGCAGGTTCATTTGGTGCAGAGTATCCTCTGTCATCGACTCGCTGAGGTCTTCTTCTATCCAACTGCTGAGATTGGCGATCGCCCTGAGTGGCGCTTTCAAATCGTGAGAAACTACATAAGCAAACTGGTCTAATTCTTGATTCCGCTTTCTTAAAACATTCGTCGTTTGAGCCAGATTTTGGGCTGTTAACCTCAATTCTTGAGCGCGCAACCGCAGCGATTCCTGCGCTTGTTTGCGATCCCTAATATCTTCAACCACACTCATCAAAAATTGAGTGCCATTTTCTTCTCGCAGCAGCGAAACCGTCAAGTTTGCCCACACCAACTCTCCGTCTTTGCGGATGTAGCGCTTTTCCAAAGAGAAATTTTCAATTTCTCCTGCTAACAATTGGCGCACAAGTTCCTGTTCACTTGCCAAATCTCCAGGCCAAGTAATCTCCTGAAATCTTTTCTCCAGCAATTCTTGCCTGCTGTAGCCCAAAATATCGCAAAGTTTTTGATTGACTAACAGAAATTTGCCTTCCACACTCGCTTGCACCATGCCGACTGCCGCCTGCTCAAAAGTAGCGCGAAACCGCTGGGCGCTTTGGGCTAAAGCAATTTCTGAGCGTTTGCGATCGCTAATATCGTTGCTGATTTCCAAAATAGCAATCGGTTGATCTTGATCGTCGTACTGCAAAGTCCATCGGCTTGCCACCGTTATTTTTGTCCCGTCTTTCTTAGTTCGCACCAGTTCTCCTTGCCAAGAACCCTTCTCGAAAAATACTTTTTGAATTACCTCAAAAGGTTGAGCCCATTCTGTTTGTAAAAGCTTGTGAATATTTTTTCCTACTGCTTGCGACCTCCGCCACCCGTAGAGCCACTTCGCCCCCAAATTCCAATAAGAAATTGCCCCATTCAAGTCTAGTACCGCGATCGTATCGTTGGCCAAATCCAGCATTTGCGCTTGCTTTCGCAGAGTTTCCTCCGCTTGTTTCCGTCCTCTGGCATCGCGGCAAATCGCAATAAACAAGTGTTGATTTGCCAGACGCATTTCGCTGATAGCTAAATCCATCGGAAACTTAGTTCCGTCGTGGCGAATTCCAACTGTTTCTTGTTGGTAAGTCTTCAGCGTAGTATCTGGATGTAACACAAAATATTCGATCGAATAATCCCCCACGGTGCTGTAAGGCTGGGGTTGAGCTATCAGTCGCCGCAAGTTAGAGCCAATTATTCGATCGGCTTTCTCGCCAAAAATCTTTTCTGCTGCCCTATTAAAAGACTCAATATTTCCCCCTGCGTCCAAAGTGATAATCCCGTCAGCCGCATTGTCTACCACAGCTTGAATGCGACTTTTACTTTCTTCCAAGCCTGCTTCCCGCTTCCTTAATTCCTTCTCTAAACCATCAAATAAATACCAGGAAGCCCCGGCGCCAAAACAGCCGCAAAGCAAACCAGCAACTTGCACAAAATTAGTGAAATCTATCAAACCCCGTCTTTGCTGATCTAGAGCTTTCTGGTAGGCTTCGCCGGCATTAGCAAACACATTAATTTTTGCACGCAGGTTATCCCTCCTCGCTTTGCCTTGAGTGAACACCTCAATTATTTCCGGCGACTGCACGCTTGTTGCCGAACTGTCGAGCTTATTCAAAGTGTTTTGCAAGAAATTTATATGCTGTTCGGTACTTTTTTTTATATCTTCAAATCGCTGAGCTTGCAGTTTGTTTTCTTGAACCATAACCTTGAGTTTAGCCAGCAGCGGAGGCAAACTCTTCTTGGCTTCTAAGTAGGGCGAGAGAAATGTGCGGCGCTTCGTCAACCCGTAACCTCGAATGCCCGTTTCCGCATCCACCACGAGGGTTAACAAGCGGTTAGTTTCCTGAAGTATTGCCCTATTAGTATCTCCTCGCTCTCTTATCTGTATGGTAATCTCCCGGAGGGCTGCAATTGCTAGCAGGGAAGCAAACAGAAAAATAATGGGGATAGCAACGATGATTGCTCCCCGCTGGCGAATTGGTCGGTCTGTCCATACAAAGTGGAGGCAGCGATCGAGCAAATACTTCACGAATATTGAAGGAGAAAGTTTGCTGCCAGTATATCGCTTTTTGGTCGTTTAGGCTATGGATAAGTTTGTTTTGTTTAGTTGGGCGAGCGTTGGGGACTAACCGTGGAAACTAGATTAGACCCCTGCTATAGCTACCTGCTGACACTAACAGCAGATTTTTTGGCACGGTGTTTAAACGGAGGCAGGGAGAAAGAAAGGACTTTTTTCGACACCGAGACAGCAGGCGAAGCAGAAAGGATCGTTTCTGTTTTACCTTCGTTTTCGCCTTCGGCTTCTGCTTTTAAACTAGAGTCTGTTTCGCCAGTGTTTGGAACACTTGTAACTACAGTAGTCCACCTGCCTGTAGCCGGATCGCGATAACAAGTAAAAGGGTTTATTTTTAGCGGTTGACTGCAAGGTTTAATCATGTAGATGCACTCCTTTGATTCTGAGAAATTGTGCATTGCTTTCAGCAGCAATGCTATCTCGCCCGTAGAAGCAGTATGAAGGCAAAAAGCAGAATTGTGTTTCTGCGTCCAGAGACTTTTGAAACTTCCTGATTTCCTGTTAAATTTTGCCTTCTACTGCTTCGCGACCATAGCATTACTTTTACCAAATTGCCTTTCTGGAAGCAACCCCCCACCGCCTTAATTAGGTTGAGGTGGGACTTGTGAATGCAGCGAGGCCCCCGATCGTGCCTGCAGGACAATCTTGGAATAATATAGGTATTCTAGGCTGAAAAAAAATGCTACTGTGTGATCGACAACAGAGGTCGATCGCGATCGGTGTCACAATTAAAAAGGGAATGGGTAATTGGTAATGGGTAATTGGTAATTGGAAAATTGGTAATGGGGAAATTATTCCATCTTTTGCCATCCGTTAAATCCGTTAAATCCGGTACACAATTTCGGGAAAAATTCCCACCCGTTAAATCCCTTAAATCCCCTACATTGCTAGTTGCCCAACTTGTTTCTAACTAATATCAACTTTTGCATTTAAATGCACCGTAAAAGTAGAGCCAACATCCAACTCACTCTCAACAGTAATATCGCCGCCCATCATCTGGCAAAACAAGCGACTAATGGCCAATCCTAAACCGGTGCCGCCGTACTTGCGAGTAGTCGAAGCGTCCCCTTGAATAAAAGGTTGAAACAAACCCTGCTGCTGTTCGGCCGACATTCCAATCCCCGTATCAGATACCTGTAAATAAACCCAATCGCTGTCGCCTGCGGGTTCGCGAGTCGCGCTCAACAGCACCGTTCCACCTTCGGTAAACTTCAGGGCATTCGAGAGCAAATTGAACAGAATTTGCCGGACTTTAGTCAAATCTGCATACATCACTCCCAAATTTTCAGAGCAAGAAACTTGCAATTGATTGTGATTTTTTTCGACCAAAGGGTGCAAAGTAGCAACAACTTCTTCTATTAAATTACAGAGGTCAAATTTTTCTAAATAAAGCTCCATCCGACCGGCTTCTATCTTAGAAAGGTCTAGAATATCGTTAATTAAAGTCAGCAAGTGTTTGCCGGCGTTATAAATTTTTTGGGTATCGGGAATGATTTCTTCGAGTCCCGATTCCCGTGCTTCTTCTTGTAGCATTTCGCTGTAACCGATAATCGCGTTGAGCGGTGTCCGCAGCTCGTGGCTCATATTGGCTAAAAAAGTGCTTTTAGCTCTCGAAGCTGCTTCAGCTTTGTGTAAGGCTTCTTGCAAGGCTATTTCGGCTCTTTTGCGCTCGGCAATTTCGATGCGGAGCAGTTTATTGGCGGTGGTGAGTTGAGCGGTGCGCTGATCGACGGTCATTTCTAGCTGTGCTTTGGCTTTGGAAAGGGCTTCCTGAGCCCGCTGGCGCTCAAATCCTTCGATCGCCAGTGCTACCAAATTTGCCAAAGAATCAGCGAAGGTGCGCTCCTCCAGAGCCCACTGGCGGGGCGCGCCGATATGTTCGAGAGAGAGAATGCCCACGATCTGGCCACCGAGCCTAATTGCTACATTTAATATGGATGAATTCGGCTTGCTGGCATTTGGCAGCACACCGGAATGTTCGGCGAGGGAAGATGAGTGGGACAAATTTGTTTGTAGAGAGTTTTGAGTCTTTGTCGTAGGTTCTAAACCATTGTCCGATCGCAAATTTTCGCGCGGTGCGTCGCCTTCAACATCTAAAATTGATAAATTTAAATCGCTTGCCGATATGCACTCCCGGCTCAAATGATTCTCCTGGGTGCGATCGTACACGTCGAGACAAACTAATTTGAGGTTGGGGATTTTAAACTTAGAATGATTAACTCCCTCGTGTTGCTCTGGGGCAGCGGTATCTGTCTCGATTGCCTCTGTTTGGTTGTGGGCGAGTAATCTCTCAGTAAAATTTAGCTGGGGATCGCTGGGGTAGCGATTTCCAAATCTTCCATGGTTGTAAAGCCAGACGCTGACTTTTTCGACATCCAAAGTCCGGGCTGCAGCCTCGGTAATTTCGCGAATTCCCACATTCAGCGCACCGCTGTTGAGAGTCCTCTGCCTACCTAGCTGCAACAAAGCCAAACTCTGGCGGCGGAGGCGCTTTTCGCTCTCTTGGAGGGTTTGTTCTGCTTCCTTGCGCTGGGTGAGGTCGTACAAGGCGCACAATGCCGTCGGCTGGCCGTTAAACACCAGCGACTGAACCGAGATCATGGCCCAGAAAGCGGTGCCGTCTGATTTTTTACAGTGGAGTTCGTAGTTTTGCAGGTATCCCTCTTTAGCAAGTGCCTCAAGTACCTTTGGGCGATCGGCGGGGTTGAAGTAAAAGTCTGGAGTGCTGCAGCCGATCAATTTTTCTAGAGGTATGCTCAGGAGAGAAGCCAATTGAGCGTTCGCATACATAATCAAGCCGTCACAGAGGCGAGAAACTAATATCGGCACGGGAGTTGCCGAGGCGATCGCCCGAAACTGCTCTTCGCTGGAACGCAGCGCCAACTGAGCTTTGCTCAGCAAGTGAGCTTCCATCGTATCTGAATGTTCGGTGGTAGTCTCCAGCAAAAGTTCTAGGTCAACCTTTTCGCGCTTCAAGTTTTCAAGTTCCGCACTCAGCCGCTGAACGTCGAAAAGTAGCTGTTCTGTCGATGGTTCTTCCTGCATAGCAATTGAAAATTGGTAAATTTTAGTCGGTTCTGAAGTTTTTTATGGTTTTGTGCTAGTTTAACTATGACTTATTCCGATTAACTTCAGCCACCCCGATCCTGGTTCGCGGACTTAGCCGGGGATTACTGTCTACCTTTTTCGCTATTATTCCAATTCTAAGTGCAAGGAAGGCATCAGCCGCTGCAAGTTTTTCAGGGATTTTATCTGCCAGGGGATCTGTTTAGAACCTTTGATGGCGATTTGAATATTTTTTTGCTGGCGCACTTTGATCACAAATTTTGAGAGAATATTAATTCCAGAACTATTTAAAAATTCTAGCTTTCGCAAGTCTAGAGTCACCGTGTTTGGGCAGGAGTCAGCCACTTCGTTGAGCAGATCGACGATCGGTGCGTATTCTTCCACCTGGCTGAGTCGGAACGACCCGCTACAGGTGACTGTTTGCGTAGTGCGATCGTACTGGATCGTGTAATCTTTGGTCTGAATCTCCATAGCTGGTAAAAGTATAGTCATTTATAGGCATGGGAGGCTTCAAGTCCCTCCCCCTTCACTTTTACTTTGAGCGGATTAACCCGCCTCGGCTGAACTACGCAGCTCCCTATCCCATCGCTGAAGGCATTTGGGATTGCTTTTCTGAGGATGTTGTACGAAGCGTTGATATCAGAATTAATTAACTGACCAGTCGATGTTTTGTACAAACCTCGCTTGAGCCGCTTACCAGTGAACACAGGCTCTTTATCAGTTTTTCCGTAAACAGGGATTGGGTCTAAGTCCAAAAAACTTGACCGCGACGTGTAGGATTCCTCCTGCACGATTACCTTAATTCCCGCCAACCAAGCTTTGTTTTCCAACATCTCAATTAGTCGAGCGTGAGGGAGACTGACAAAGTTTTGGTTGGTTTGCTTCCCTAGATAAATTCCAGTTTTCCACTGTGCATTCTTGCCAATTACTAGCGTCCCAATCTGCTTGGCCGTTAAAATGTCAATAATTAGGCGGCTGGCATGATGTAAGTAATTGTCAACTTTCTGATTGCGACAGCGAGTTAAGCGCTGAATCCGGGGTGAAGTTTTGCGATTCCCTTTCAACTGGGATTGTAATCGTGAACAGCGTTTGTTGTAGAACTGGTTAATCGATTTTAATGGTCGCCCGTTAATCAACAAAGGGATAAATCCCGGCTGATTTGAAGTTAACGCCACTAAATTATCCAGTCCTAAATCAATACTAGCTACAGAGTTGGCATTGCCAAGGGTGGACTCCGCTTCATCATAAATCACCTCAATTACATAGGAATCACATTTCGGAACCAGTCTAACTTGACAAATCTGGTTGGGATTGAGTTGGGTTTTAATTGAAAGTTCAGTGCCGGAAAGTTTAATGATTCCTTTCTTCAACTGTTTGCTGCTAATTGCTTGAATCGTGTAGACGAGAAGGTTTCGCCCTTTAGTCTTATCTTTGTACTTTGGCAATTTTGGGCTACCCGTGAATCTTGAAGAGTCAGCTTTGTAAGCTTTAATGGCTTCAAAAAACGATTTCCAATTCTTGTCTAGCACCATTAAGATTTGCTGACTTACTTTAGCAGGCAAAGCCTTATATGCTTCGTGAGACTTCATCAATCGGTTCATTTCGTTGTAATTGACATAACCCCATCCATAAATAAAGCTCTGACGAATGACGTAATTGGCGGCATTGTAGAGGTTTTTGGACTTGAAAGCTAGTTCGTCTATTTGGGCGAAACGGTGTGACGTTGATTTAATGATGTGCCTCTGTGTTAGTTGCATTTGAGAGTTGCGTTTTTTGGGCGATGCGTATTCCTTGTTCAACACTCACAACAATAGAATACCATTATTGTTTATAATTGCTTATAAACTCAATGAAGTTTTACAATACTTTTGTCAGTTGCCGATTTTGAGTGGTAAAGGGGCTTTGGCTGCGTGAGCGAGGATTGAGCTTCAGGCTAGCACGATCAAAATTCACCCGTTTGCCGAATGCCGAAGGCCTTGGCGTGTGTAACTTTTGTTACATATACTGCCAACTGTACGATTGCCCCTGGGCAGTTAGGAGTTATTTTAGGATTTAGCGGTTGTGATACGAGTTGGCAAAAATAATGCAACTGTTGACTAGCTCTCAACCCTGGTAGTCATCAGTCATTGCCAATCTAACATTTCCAATCTCAAATCTCAAATTGTATGAGTTGTGGGGGTAGACGAGACCAGCTTTTGCTGAAGTTCCGAGCTATCAATTTGATTTTTTTTATCAATTTGGTATTGACAAAATCCCCAAAATGTGAGACATATTGCACATCTGGCACTGAAGTGAAGGGGAGAATATTTAATGGCAATTTCAGGAATTACAGAAAAGCTTTTGGCTGCTAAAAAAGCTAAGGGAATTAGTTTTGCAGATTTGGAAAAAGTTTTGGGGCGCGACGAAGTTTGGATTGCGGCGGTTCTTTACCGTCAAGCTACCGCATCAGCAGATGAAGCCGAGAAAATTGTATCGGCTTTGGGACTAGATAGCGAGACGGCTGCGGTTCTCTGTGAACCTCCGTTAAAAGGTTCTTTGGAATCCTCGGTTCCGGTTGACCCGCTGATTTATCGTTTCTATGAAATTATGCAGGTTTACGGGATGCCACTCAAAGCAGTGATTCACGAAAAATTTGGTGACGGGATTATGAGCGCGATCGACTTTACTTTGGATGTCGAGAAAGAAGCAGACCCAAAAGGCGATCGAGTGAAAATAATTATGTCGGGAAAATTTTTGGAATACAAAAAATGGTAAGCCCGTGCGGCTTTATTTTCAAGTGAAAATGAAAAATTAAAATTGGCTCCCATGACTCATGACTAATCACTAAAGCCTCAAAAGTGTTAACTTAGAAACAGAGATCGCGAAGCTTGACTGCGCCAAAAAACCGAGACAAGCCCCCGACTTAAGTCGTGCAGAGCCCCAAATTTTAGACCCTAGTTCAGCTCCAAAATTCATCTGTGGAGTAAATCTAAAATCTAAAATCTAAAATCTAAAATCGACTGACTGGCTTGGGTGTCCGATCGGGAAACCCCTCTAGGGCACAGCTAAGGTAACTCCCGCGGCAACTTCCCCAGTCGAAACAAGCAACCGCAACCGTAAAGTAAGAGGCAAATATGTCAAAATATGACTCCCATCTCAGATGCTCCTTTTGCGGCAAGTCGCAAGAGTACGTCCGCAAGTTAATAGCTGGGCCCGGCGTCTACATTTGCGATGAATGCGTGGAACTGTGCAATGAAATTTTAGAGGAGGAGTTCTTTGACTCCAGTAAAACAATTGGCCAACAGATTCCCCAATCAGAGGTGCGAGAGTCTCAGGGACAAGGAACCAGGCGCCCAGGTCGATCGAATAAATCGAAAATTGTTTTAGGTCAAATTCCGAAACCAACAGAGATTAAGCAGCATTTAGACAACCACGTCATCGGCCAGCACTCAGCAAAAAAAGTCCTTTCTGTAGCAGTTTATAACCACTACAAGCGCTTGAGCGTTGACCAAGTAAAAGATAGCGACAAGTCTTCCCCTGACAGCGATGTAGAATTGCAAAAATCCAACATCCTGCTAGTAGGACCCACAGGTTGTGGCAAAACTTTGTTAGCGCAAAGTTTGGCGCAAATGCTCGAAGTTCCGTTTGCCGTAGCTGATGCGACGACACTGACAGAAGCTGGATATGTCGGCGACGATGTAGAAAATATCTTGCTGCGGCTGTTGCAAATGTCCGATTTTGATGTGGAAGCGGCGCAGCGGGGCATTATTTATATTGATGAAATTGACAAGATTGCTCGCAAAAGCGAAAACACTTCGATCACTAGAGATGTATCGGGAGAAGGAGTGCAGCAAGCGCTGCTAAAAATGTTGGAAGGAACAGTGGTTAACGTGCCCCCGCAAGGCGGCCGCAAACATCCTTACCAAGATTTTATTCAAGTTGACACTAGCAAAATTCTATTTATTTGTGGCGGTGCTTTTGTCGGTTTGGAAAAAATAGTTGAACAGCGTTTGGGTAAAAAATCCTTGGGCTTTATTCAGCCAACAGAAAGCGACACCAACTCAACTTTGCCGGCGAAGGATAAGCGGGCCGCTGATATTTTGCAGCAGGTACAGCCGGACGATTTAGTCAAGTTTGGTTTAATTCCTGAGTTTGTGGGGCGGATACCGGTGGTGACGGTGATTTCGCCCCTGGATGAAGCAGCTTTGATGCAGATATTGACCGAGCCCCGGAATGCGCTGGTGAAGCAGTATCAAAAGCTGTTGAAGATGGACAGCGTGGAGTTGGAATTCCAGCCGGAAGCGCTACGGGCGATCGCCCAAGAGGCCTATCGTCGTAAAACTGGCGCGAGAGCTCTCCGCAGCATTTTAGAAGAGTTAATGCTGGATGTGATGTACGAGTTGCCTTCTCGCAAGGATGTGGCTAACTGTATGATTACTCCTGAAATGGTCGAGAAGCGATCGACTGCTGAATTGCTGTGGCATCCCGCATGGCGGCAGCACGAAACTGCATAATTTGTAATCTGTAGGGTGCTTGTGGCGCATCCTACAAACTACTAAACCAGCCCCCAGATTTATCCCTGGGCTCGCTTTCTCCCATCTAAAATCTAAAATCTAAAATCTAAAATCTAAAATCTAAAATCGATTGGCGGTAAGTGCGGTATGATGTGATTTCGCGATCGGTTCTAGCGGGGAGCAGCCGTTAGAGGAAACGGGGAAAGTTCGGTGCAAGTCCGGCGCTGTCCCGCAACTGTAATGAAACCCTTGGGGTTTCTCAAGTCAGAATGCCCGCCGATATATAACTCACTTTTGAACGCATCTGCGAGGTACGGATGATGGATGGAATTAACACGGCTGTACGCACAAAGCACAGTCTATTTGTTTGCACTGCTTGCGCTAGTGTTTGGAAAAACGGCAAGCGCGAAGGTAAAAGCGGCGGTCAACAATTTATGGAAAATTTGTCGCAACTCGCTAAAGATTGGGAGTTTTCTGATAAGTTTGAGATTCAAGAGGTTGAGTGCATGAGTGCTTGTAGTCACTCTTGTGCGGTGTCTTTTGCTGCTGTTGGAAAGTACACTTATCTGTTTGGCGATTTACCAGCAAATGAGTCGGAAAGCGTCGAGGCGGTACTCGAATGCGCGGGTCAATACTATGCTAAACCAGACGGTTTGTTGCCTTGGTCTGAGCGTCCTCAAGCTCTAAAAAAAGGTGTTTTAGCAAAGATTCCACCACTACCAAATTAGAGTTTTTCTCCTTACCATGCTCGGCCCATCGGCGATAACTAAGACCACCAATCCGCCAGGGACTTAAGTCCCTGGCTAATAGCGAAAGTCCTCTAAAGAGGACTGAGAATAAAAAATTTAAACTCATTAGTCCTCTTGAGAGGACTTTCGCTTTGAGGCAGGGGTTTAAACCCCTGCCGGAATGTCGGTTTAACGAGTTTCCTGTCAGCAATTGACTGACCCAAAATTGAAAGATATTCAATCACAGTACAACAACTAAATTATCAATGCACAAAATTCCTGTTACTGTCATCACTGGTTTTCTTGGTAGCGGTAAAACTACCTTAATTCGCCACTTATTGCAAAATAATCAAGGTCGCCGCATTGCTGTTCTGGTTAACGAATTTGGCGAAATCGGAATTGACGGAGAACTGCTGCGCGATTGCCAAGTTTGCGACGAAGAAGAAAATGTCAGCAGCAATATTGTTGAACTAACAAATGGTTGTCTTTGCTGCACTGTTCAAGAGGAATTCTTGCCCACTATGCAGGAATTGTTGAAGCGTAGAGAGCAAATAGATTGTATCTTAATTGAGACTTCGGGCCTCGCACTTCCTAAACCTTTGATTCAAGCTTTTCGCTGGCCGGAAATTCGCACGGGTGCTACTGTAGACGGTGTGGTTGCTGTTGTCGATTGCGAAGCTATTGCTAGCGGTTCTTTTGTCGGTGATATCGATGCTTTGATGGCACAGCGGCAGGCTGATGATAGTTTAGATCACGAAACTCCGATCGAGGAATTGTTTGAAGACCAGTTAGCCTGTGCCGATATGGTACTTTTAACGAAGGTCGATCGCGTAGATGTGGAAACTCACAAGAAAGTCCAAAGCTGGTTGCAGCAAGAGTTACGTCCGAGTGTGAAAATTGTGCCCTGCAAAGGTGGCGAAATTAACCCGGATGTGTTAATGGGATTTAATGCGGCGGTTGAGGATGATTTGGAGTCTCGCCCAAGTCACCACGACACTGAGGAGGAACACGAGCACGATGATGATATTAACTCGACTTACTTTATTGCCGATCGCGAATTTGAACCTGAAGCTTTGGTGAAAAAACTGCAATCCTTGATGCAGCAGGAGGAAATCTATCGGATTAAAGGGTTTGTGGCGGTTCCCAAGAAACCGATGAGGATGGTGTTGCAAGGTGTGGGCTCTCGGATAGAATATTTTTACGATCGCCCTTGGCAATCTTCCGAGATCCGTCAAACCAAATTAGTGCTGATCGGTCGAGAGTTAGAGCGCGATCGAATTGCAGCTATGATTAACAATTAATTGTCATCAGTCATTAGCCACACACGCTGACCTCAGAAACCGGGTTTCTTCCTATATTTCTCGTTCTTCCAAAACTCGTAGAAACCCGGTTTCTAGCCCTATGGGTAAGCCCTGAACCAAAGACTGCGTATTCCTGTAGTTAAAAACTCTTAACATTTTTTAATAAACTTGCTACTACCAGCAAGTTTGGTGTAAAATAACGATAATGGTTATCATTGTACACTAATCGAGGTCAAGTATGGTGAGTGCTGGGGCGATCGAATCAGTTCCTGTTACCGTTCTCACAGGCTATCTGGGTGCAGGCAAAACTACGCTACTGAACCGAATTTTAACAGAGGAACACGGCAAAAAAGTTGCAGTCATCGTCAACGAGTTCGGCGAAGTAGGCATCGACAACCAACTGATAATTGATGCCGACGAAGAAATTTTCGAGATGAACAACGGCTGCATTTGCTGTACAGTGCGAGGCGATTTAATTCGGATTATCGGCAACTTGATGAAGCGGCGAGACAAATTCGACCACATAGTCATCGAAACCACAGGTTTAGCCGACCCCGCACCCGTCATTCAGACATTTTTTGTAGACGAAGATATGCGGGACACATTACTGCTAGATGCAGTTGTCACCGTAGTCGATGCCAAGCACATCTGGCAGCACTGGGACGCAGACGAAGCTCAAGAGCAAATTGCATTCGCCGATGTAGTTTTGCTCAACAAAACAGATTTAGTGACTGAGGAAGAATTGGCAGAATTAGAAAAGCGAATTCGCGCCATGAATGCAATGGCAAAAATTTACCGTACTCACAACGCTGAATTACAAATGGATGCTTTGTTGGGCGTCAAAGCATTTGATTTAAACCGGGCATTAGAAATAGAACCCGACTTTTTGGGCGAAGACACTCACGAACACGACGAAACTGTTACCTCGGTAGCAATAGTAGAATCCGGCGCCATTGACGGCAACAAATTTAGCGATTGGGTCGGCGAATTGTTGCGAACTCAAGGCACGAATATCTTTCGGACAAAAGGCATTTTGAATATGGCTGGAGAAAACAACAGATTTGTGTTTCAAGGAGTGCATATGTTGTTCGATGGCAGACCGGATCGACCTTGGAAAGATACAGAAATTCCGAAAAATGAGCTTGTATTTATCGGTCGGAATTTAAACGAAAATCAATTGCGAGAGGATTTTCGTAAATGTCTGGTTTAACTGACATATTGAAGCATTTTCAATAAGCCTTTTAGCAACAGGCAAGATGCCTGTTCCACAAGAAGAGAATTCATCTCTTGTGGAAGGGAACAGGCAAGATGCCTGTTCCACAAGAAGAAAATTCATCTTTTGTGGAAGGGAACAGGCAAGATGCCTGTTCCACAAGAAGAGAATTCATCTTTTTGTGGAAGGGAACAGGCAAGATGCCTGTTCCACAAGATGAAAATTCATCTTTTGTGGAAGGGAACAGGCAAGATGCCTGTTCCACAAGATGAAAATTCATCTTTTGTGGAAGGGAACAGGCAAGATGCCTGTTCCACAAGAAGAGAATTCATCTCTTGTGGAACGGGCATCTTGCCCGTTCTTAAGAATAGTACAATATGTCAGATTCAATAAATATGGGTAACAAAAAGACAAATAAAAGTGAACTAACCCTGCAATTTCACGCTAAAAAAATGCTGTCTGACTACGTAACTGCTGTTACTTGGTCGCCGGATGGCAAAACTTTAGCAGTCTGTTCCGCTGCGGGCGAAGTGATGTTAGGGACTGTAGGGACAATGAATGAATTGTCCTTGCAACCGCTACAAACTGCTACGGGTAAATCAGCCGATTGCTTGTCTTTTTCCCGCGACAGTCAATTCCTAGCTGCTGGCGGACAAGACGGACGGGTGCAAATTTGGCGCGTTAATTCTGGGGAATTAATTGCTAATTTGGACAACCAGCGCGTCTGGGTGGACAAGTTAGTTTGGAGTCCGAACTGCAATCAGTTAGCTTTTAGTATGGGCCGCTGCGTTCAAGTTTGGAATGCTGATGATGATGTTGTTGAAGTAACGCTGAATTTCGACTCATCATCTATCCTCGATTTAGCATGGCATCCTGTTGTTAAATATCTGGCAGTTAGCGGCTATCAAGGTGTCAAAGTTTGGGACGGCGAAGACTGGGACGAAGACCCGCACGTCTTGTCAGTACCGTCTGCAACAGGTGCAATTTCTTGGGATACGTCAGGGAAATATTTAGCTTGCGGTAATATTGACAACACCCTAATTGTTAATGAATGGGGCAGTTCTCAACCGTGGATAATGCAGGGTTTTCCGGGGAAAGTTCGGCAGTTAGCTTGGTCGGGTAAAACTAATTCTTTGGGTGCACCTTTGTTAGCTGCTTCGAGTTCTCAAGGCATTTCTGTCTGGGAAAGAGACGCTGATGAAAGAGTCGGTTGGGAAGGTTGGGCGTTAGAAGTGCATGAAAAAGTTGTAAATGCGATCGCCTTTCAACCTACCACATTTTTATTAGCTTCTGCAGCCGCAGATGGTCAAGTTTGTTTGTGGTATGAAGCAGAACAATTGCTGCAAATTCTCAAAGGTGCAGAGGGCGGTTTTTCCTGTCTCGCATGGCATCCCGAAGGCCAGTTTCTCGTGGCTGGCGGCTGTGGAGGCGAATTGCTGGTTTGGTCAAAGTCTATGCGTGGCAAAGGCTTCGGGGGGCGCTAAGTTCGCATAGGCGCCGGTTTGACCAAAACATAAACAATTGAAAACTTTAGGATTTACCCATGGATGCCGAGAAACCGGCTTTTTCGAGCGTCTACTTCGTTGCATACCGCATCGAGTAAAAAACCCGGTTTCTAAGCGTCGAAGTGCGTCCTGGAGTGTTATCCTCTCTTTCTTGTCAAAATCCCTTGACTGGGACTGAACAGCAAAGCTACTAAAAATAACCCAAAAACAACTAATACAATTGCCGCACCAGACGGCATATTCCAATAATAGCTGAGATACATACCAGTCACGCTAGCTGTAATCCCAATAATAGCTCCTAATCCCATCATTAAATGTAGCTCTTTTACCAACAAATACGCCGTCATTCCCGGCCCGATTAACAGCGAAATTACTAACAGCGCTCCCACGGTTTGCAAACTCGCAACAATCGTCAGCGTAATCGCCGAAATCATCCCCAAATAAATCCAGTTTACAGGCAAACCGCAGGCTTGCGCCCCCAGGGGGTCAAAAGTATAGAATAGCAGTTCTTTGTAAAAGATTTTAACGATCGCCAAAATAATCAAAGTTATCACAAAAGTCTGCTGCACGTCAGCAGGTGCAACTGACAATATATTCCCAAACAAAAACCCATCTAGGTCTAATTTTGTTGTCCGCAACAGGCTAATTAAGGTGACGCTAATTGCTAAAAATGTCGATAAAATTAATGCCATGACTGCATCAATTTTTAGGCGCGATTGGGATTGAATCCACGCCATAATCACGGCGCTGATAATTCCCGATATAAAGGCACCGATCGAAATATTGAAACCTAAAGAAAAAGCTACGGGCAATCCTGCTAATACTGAATGGGCAATCATGTCAACCATCATTCCCATTTGCTGTACAATTAGGTATGAACCGACAACGGCGCAGAGAATTCCTAGCAAAATGCCGACGGCGATCGCATTTCGCATGAACTCGAATTGTAGCGGCTCAATTAGTAGGTTTAACATTGAATTAGGTTAATAATAGGTTTTTTTTAACTACAATCAATTGCACAGGCGGGACGCCTGTGCCACAATCCACTTCACAGGCGGGACGCCTGTGCCACAATCCACTTCACAGGCGGGACGCCTGTCCCACAATCTACTTCACAGGCGGGACGCCTGTGCCACAATCAATTGCACAGGCGGGACGCCTGTGCCACAATCCACTTCACAGGCGGGACGCCTGTGCCACAATCAATTTTAAAGATAAATCTTTTTTGGCTTACGCTGACACTAAACTTAAATCGTATCCATAGGCTTTTTGAATATTGGCTGCGGTGAGCACTTCCTGGCAGGAACCGCTCGCAATTAACTGCTTGTTGAGCAATAATAAATTGTCGTACTGTTTTAACGTTTCGCCTAAATCGTGACTGATTACTAGCAATGTTTTATTTTCTGCTTTTAGTTCGGCAAAAATATCGAAAATAATTTCTTCGGTTGCTTTGTCGATCGCGTTAAAAGGTTCGTCGAAGAAAAATAAATCGGCTTGTTGGGCGATCGACCTTGCTAAAAAAATCCGCTGTTGCTGTCCGCCAGACAGTTCGCCAATTTGTCGATCGCGCAAATCCCACATTCCCACCCGCAGCAAAGCGGCTTTGACCAATTCTTGGGACTGCTTCGAGGGGCTGCGAAACCAGCCAGTCTTAACGGTTCGCGCCATCATCACCGCATTCCACACCGTAATCGGATAATCCCAGTCAATTTGCGATCGCTGGGGCACATAAGCCACCCGCGATAACTGCTGCTTCAACAACCGCCCCTGATATTTCACCAAACCGCGACAAGCCGGGATCAATCCCAGCATCGCTTTCACCATCGTGCTTTTCCCCGCGCCGTTGGGGCCGAACACACCCGTTAATTGTCCGGGATCTAACTGGAAATTCACGCTGTTGAGGGCTGCAATTCCGCGATAATTGACAGCCAAGTCTTGCACTTCTAGCATAATTAGAGATTTTGAGAACGATTCTTGTTCGTAGCTACTACAATAGGATAACTCGAAAAAGCAATAATGATTATCGTTCCAAAGGTGAAAATGTTAAAGAACTTGCCTGGAAAAACCCGCAGATTTTGCGGTGCCACTGTTTTGGCAATTGGCTGCGGGCTGGTTGGCTGCAGTGGAGGACAGAACGCAACCAATCCGGTGTCAGAGAGTCCCGCCGCAACTCAAACTCCAGCCAGTCAGGCCGCCAACTTGCCCAAAGTCGTCGCCACGACTGGCGTTATCTGCAACCTAACTAGAGAAATCGCTCAAAGTTCGATCGACACCACCTGTCTAATCAAGCCGGGAGACGACCCCCACGCCTATCAAACTAAGCCGGAAGACCGCAAAGCGATTGAAACCGCAAATCTGATTTTATACGGCGGCTACAACCACGAACCCAGCATCATTAAGTTAATTGAATCTAGCAGTAATTCCGCACCCAAAATCGCCGTACACGAACTCGCAGTTCCCAAACCGCTGATAGGCGAACACGAGCACGAACACGGCGAAGAGAAAGCGGAAAATGAAGCCCATGCAGAAGGCGAAAAAGTCCCTGACCCTCACGTTTGGCATAACCCTCAAAATGGCATCCGTATGGTAGAAACAATTCGCGACCAATTGATCGAAGTTTCTCCCACCAATGCTCAACTTTATACAAAAAATGCAGCCGCCTTAACAGATGAGTTGCAAAAAGTAGATACTTGGATCAAAGCTCAAATTGCGACTATTCCAGCCCAAAAACGCAAGTTAGTAACAACTCACGATGCTCTGAGTTACTATGCCGATGCTTACGGTTTGGAGATGGCTGGAGCTTTACAGGGTGTGACGACAGAGGAACAGCCCACGGCCGCAAGAATTGCCGAATTGTCCTCAGAAATTAAGAGTACAGGAGTGCCGACTATTTTTGCCGAAACTACAACTAATCCGAAGTTGATGGAGACTGTGGCGAGGGAGGCAAATGTCAAAATTTGGGACAAGGAACTTTACAGCGACGAGTTGGGCGGCCCCGGCACCGGTGCTGATACTTATCAGGGAATGCTGAAAACTAATACTTGCACGATTATTTCTGGCCTCGGCGGCAATTGTACTTCCTTTGCAGGAGAAACTGCACCAAATCCCAAACCATAGACTTTCTAAAGTTCGCCTAGCAAGCACCTTACATTTGCTGGATACGCAGCAAAACGCAGCGTTTGCAATCGCAGGGGTTTTCGATTGCAAACGCTGCGTTGGCTGCGATGACTTTAAGGTGAATTTTGCTCCTCGGTACTGGGGGGGTTTTGGCCAATTCCCAATTGCTTCTTAGAGGATTTTAAGTCTTTCCAAAGCATCTTAATATCTTTATAGGCTTTCTCAGCACTAATTTTCCCCCCTGTTTCCAGCGAGCAAATATAAGTTATTTTTTGAGCAAACTCCTGCAAATTGGCATTAAACGCCAAGTTTTCTGGCGTGAAATCACCGTAGTAGCGATTGCGAGGATGTAAAAAATCTTCCCGCTCTTTCATTGCCCCCTCCTAATTTAACTTTTGGTATTCAACTTTTGGTTCGGTCTCTGCTGTTAATAGCACTATTTGTACTCTGTATCGCGGCGCCAACTTGCTTCTATTGTATTGCGTAAGTAGCAATTGTGCTTTTTCGCTCTGTATTTAGTCTATTAATGCAGTCTTAACCTTAAGTTAGCTTTATTTTAACTTTTCTTTAACCTAAAAGCAAAAAAATTGGGAAATGCGCGGTTCGCATCTCCCTTTAGAGATATTTGGCAGTGGGTGATTAACCTTTTCTGAAGCCGAATATTTATTTGTTGCACTCGCAGCCTGTATGGCCGCAGCCTTGGCCGTTGGGGTGTCCGTCAGCGCAAGCACTGGAACAATATGTTTTGCCGTCTTTTTCAATGGCTTCGCTGGGACTGACAACGCACGAACATGAAGGGCAGGCACATTTTGTTTGGGTGGCGGTAGTCATTTGAGCTTCTCCTGGTGGGGTTGTTTGTCTATACTTATATATGAACACATATTCAGATATAAGTCAAGGGAATGTAAAAGTTTTGTTACAAAAGGTTTGCCGATCGCACTAAAATGAAATTGGCATCCACCCCGCCCTGAAGTGCGGGGATTCCCAATCATCACTAATTGGGTTTCTGCTTCATAGCACCAGCCTTCCGAGACTTACTCTCTTCGGGTCTTACAGTTGCTCCACAGACTGAAACGGCTAGCCCAGCCGCCAAAATATTCTTTGCCGCATTGATATCGCGATCGTGGTTTGTCCCGCACTTAGGGCATTCCCATGCGCGAATATTCAAAGGCAATTTCTCAACAATGTGACCGCAGTTTCCACAGCGCTTAGAACTAGGAAACCAGCGGTCTATTTTTATTAAATTTCGCCCGTACCAATCGCACTTGTAGCTTAGTTGGCGAATCAGTTCACTCCAACTAGCGTCACTAATAGCCAGAGCTAACCTATGGTTCTTTACCATATTTTTGATAGCCAAATCCTCAACTACAATCGTTTGGTTTTCACGAACGAGTTGAGTCGTTAGCTTATGAAGAAAATCCTTACGCACATCGACTATCTGTGCGTGGACTTTTGCCACCTGTCTCCGGGCTTTCTCTCGATTGTTGCTTCCCGGATGTTTACGAGCTAAAGCTTTTTGCTTTCTTTTCAACTTTTTCCGAAGCTTTTTAAAAGGCTTGGGATTGGAGATTTTATCGCCGTCGCTAGTAGCAATCAAACTTGTAATTCCCACATCCAATCCGATAGTTTTATCTGTTCGGGGAAGTGGTTGGATTGTGTAGTCATCTACCAATATAGAGACAAACCAAAGTCCAGCGGGTGTTAATTTCACCGTAAGAGTAGAGGGAATGCACCCTTCAGGAATTTGTTTGCTCCAGCGAATAGGTAATGGCTCATTACATTTAGCCAAAAATACCTGCCCGTTTTTCCAGCGGAAGGCAGATTTGGTAAATTCAGCACTACCGCCGTTATGCTTTTTCTTGAAATTAGGATACTTGGCTCGTCCTGCAAAGAAATTGGTGAACGCTGTTTGGAGGTGGCGCAGTCCTTGTTGAAGAGGCACGCAGCTAACTTCATTCAAAAAATCAAGTTCTTCCTCTTTCTTCCAGTTCGTTAGCATAGAGGAAGTTTCGCCGTAGCCAACTCTTTCTTGGCGTTCGTACCAAGATTCTGTCCGGTAAGCCAAAGCCTTGTTGTACACTAACCGAGTACAACCCATTGTCCGTCGCAAGAGTTTTTCTTGCTCGGTGGTGGGGTAGATTCGGTAGCGATAGGCTTTTTCCATATCGTCACAGTCTAACACGTCTTTTGTGATAGAGTTGGCTGAGTGTTGTATATTTTTGTCAAGCCGTCCTATAAGGACGGGGTTTCCACCCAGTTTTTTTGATGAGAACTAAAACCAGCCTGGAAAAGATGTCACCCAACTCTGCTGTTAATGGAGCGATAAGTCAGCCTCACGAACAAAACGATACACCAACGTGCGATCCATCGCACCTAGTTGACTGTTGGCGGGTCGGGGACATCCAAACACAAGTTCTCAACACCGCAAAAGCCCAGCGGATGGCTGAGTTTTTCAGTCTTTTGGGAGATGCGAATCGCCTGCGGCTGCTGTCGGTTTTGGCAAAACAAGAACTGTGCGTGTGTGACTTAGCTGCGGCGTTGAGTATGAGTGAGTCAGCAGTATCGCACCAGTTGCGGGCATTGCGGGCGATGCGGTTGGTAAGTTACCGCAAGGTTGGGAGACAAGTTTTTTATAGTTTACTCGATCGCCACGTTTTTGAACTTTACCAAGCAGTCGCCGAACACTTAGACGAAACCTAATCTTATTCTCCTTGGATGGTGTGGCCCGTAGCTACCACAGCTTGTTTGATTGACTCATCAGAAGCTTGGGCTTCAACAGTAACAGTCTTAGCTGCGACATCCACATTGACAGTAGCTTCGGAGTCAACAGTTTTGATGGCTTTGGTAATTGTATCACCGCAGCCAGAACAGACGATCGAGGGAACCTTAAGTAGTATTGCCATAATAAAAGCCAAATATTGTAGATGACAGTGTTGATTGTGCTTTTATTTTAATCTAATTTCGCTTTCCCCGCAAAAGTGCGCCAGAATAAATTCTGACCCTACAAAAGCCAAGTCCTGCGGCGCCAACTAATGACTAAGGATATCATCTCCGATCGAGCGATTAAAAGGGCGGGTTTTTGAGATTGTTAATTATTGGCAGATATTGTGGGTGAACCCGCCCCTACCGTATTAGGGGTAATCGACCGGACATAATATGACTGATGACTGATGACTAATGACTGATGACTAATAACTAATAACTAATGACTAATGACTGATGACTAATGACTTAATATCTGGTATGCACCGGCCAACGGCGGCGGCTACAGGCCGTAAACTCGCAACTAAATCTACCATATCTGGTAAAGAAAGAGCTTGCCGCGCGTCAGAAACCGATTTTTCTGGTTGCGGGTGACATTCAATAATTAATCCGTCTGCACCGCAAGCAACCGCTGCTTTGGCGAGTGGTGCGACTAATTCTCGCTTGCCGACGGCGTGAGAAGGGTCTACAATTACTGGCAAATGAGTTAACTGTTTGAGGGCTACGACTGCACCTAAATCTAATACATTCCGGGTGTAATTGTCGAAGCTGCGGATGCCTCTTTCGCACAGAACTACATGAGGATTTCCGTGACTGACAATGTATTCGGCGGCCATCACAAATTCTTCGATTGTGGCTGACAAGCCGCGTTTTAGCAAAACTGGTTTTCCGGCTTGACCGATCGCCTTTAGTAACTCGAAGTTTTGCATATTCCGACTGCCTAATTGCAGCATATCAGCATAGGTGACAACTGGCTCAATTTGGGCGATCGACATTACCTCTGTCACCACGGGCAAACCGTAACGCCTGCTGACATCGGCTAAAATTTCCAGTCCCTCAATTCCCATCCCTTGGAAAGAATAGGGAGAAGTGCGGGGTTTGTAGACTCCGCCTCGCAAAGCTTGCACGGAGGCGGCGGATAGTTGGCGGGCAACTGTTTCCATTTGTGCGGAGCTTTCTACGGTACAGGGGCCACCGATGATTAATAATTCTGTGCCGCCGACTGAGACTGTTTCTGAAAGTTTGACAATTGTTTGGTGTTCGGGATGAGATTTGGTTACGAGTTTGGCTTCTAACATGAGGATATTTTCCAGCAAAATTAAGTGGGTGGTTGACAACAAAAAACCCGGAACTTTTAGGAGTTCCGGGTTCGTGCGAAAAGACAGCGCGACAATTTACCCAGAACTCTTGTTGGGCCAAAAATAAAAGCTGTAGTACCAGTTACTGAATAATGTCATAGCTGTTTTCGCTTGTACTCGATTGGTTGTTGGGGAAAGAAGTAGAAAAAACAAAACCGCAGGTGTTAATCTGCGGTTCGCCCGGATGTTCACAGTGAATTGCAAATTCACTCCGGGCGAACTTGGCTGTACCAAAAATAAAAATAGCTGTTGGCTGTGAACATAGCTGAAGTGCTGCGATTTTTGGATTAAACACAATACTATTCGACAAGCTAGCACAGGGAGACTGGGATGTCAAGCATTGTTTGCAAAATGTATGGAAACGGCAATGGCGTTTAACTCGGCGCGGTTGTCGTTTTTTGGCTATGTCTGTTATTATATCGATATAGGGACAAAGCGACAAGTCCTTATATCGACAAGCGACCCTATCCGATCGCGCGCCTGTGTGTCAGGCTAGACACATAGACAAATCGATATAGCGATATGGAAACTTTGACTACAAGTAAAACTGTGTCCGTAAAAATCTATCTACCTGAAGAGACAAGAGCCAAGTTCAAAGCATCTTGCGCCATGCGTAGCCTCAGCATGAATGAGGTTCTGTTGGAGTATATCGAAACTTGGTTACAGGAAAACGAACCCGTTTTAGAGCCAAAGCCCCAGCGCGTCAAGACGATCGCCAAAACTGAGGAAACACACTGATGACAAGCGAATTTCTTCATGTGGTAGCCGCCACGTGATTTATCTCGCGCAAATCAATCGAAAGCATCTCAAATCTCAAATCCTTGCGTCCCCCGAATTTATCTCGCGCAAGTCAATCCAAAATCCAAAATCTAAAATCTAAAATCGAATGACCGATCGACTATATCGAATAAATGGCATCCTCGAACCAACCGCGAGGGACAAATGCTGAGAGATTCAGACAACCCAGAGAAATCTTGGGAGGATTTAGAAGCGGAACTGCTTCCTCACCGTCCTTTTTATGCCCCCGGCGAGACTGAAATTGAAAAAGACCTTTATGCTAAGCGACGATGTGCTCAGCATAAAATGAAGGCTGAAAAACGCCCCGATATTGCAGGCCGTTCTTATTACTACTGCACGGAGACAAATAATGATGACTAACTCGAATTACCGACTGCTACCTGCCAGAGATGAGTATGTGCAAGTGTCTATCTATCTCAATCGGGTGCATTTAGACGGATATACGCCCGATCGCGCGATCGCACAATTGATCGAAATGGGTTATGCTCCTATTTTGCAATATCAGTGGAATCCAAAACGAAATGAGTTTGATTTATTTGCTCTGATTCACGATCGCCCGATCGCCGATTCACTGATGGATAAACAGGCTTGTGATGCTCTCTGGGCTGCTTTTAACCAATCTTCGCTTTACGTGATTGGTTGCGAGGCGGCGCAAAATTCTAACTGGCTAGCGGCACGCAGCTTTAATGATCCGCGCCGTCACGCTACGCCGGAGGAAATCGAGCCTCTGGAAGCAAATGCTACGGCCGCTGCTTAATATTTTAGTCCTGAGCGCAACTGGCACAAAAAAGGTATGTAGTTGCGTTTAAGCGCTCTTAATATCTATGAAAGAGCGCTCTCTTGGCAACTATGTGCCTCAAAAATCTTTAACTACTTATGGTTGAATGAAAATACCGATCGCATTATGAACTCTCGCAGCAGTTGACGGAGGTCGATCGAGCAAACTACCTCCCAAATACAAACCCGTCGAACTTCCCCCATCCAAATTTAAAGCATCCACAGCACCCATTTGCTGCAAAATCTGCGCCAGTTCTGCGAAATTTGGCCCCGCCCCGCCCGCGCGATTGTGCACCGCTACAATCAGCAAATTCCCCGCAGCATTTCGCCCGATCGCACTTCTAATTGCTGTCTGTCTAACAAACGCATCGCTAAACCCTTCCGCCTTAGCATCCAGCACAACTTGACTGTTTTGTACCAACACCGGGCCGCCGCCGATAATGTAAGGAAAACGGTTGAAATCAGCAGGAAAAGTGTTAGTTTCCAAACGCAATAAAGTGCCGATAGAAAGTTCAGATGCCGGGAACAAATCGGCACGCAAAGCCAAAATATAACCGTTAGCTGGAATGGGAAAAGTTGTTGTTCCCGGCGCACCTCCGGGGGATTGGCTGACAACTCTATCGCCAGCAACTGTCACAACTATTTCATTGCCAGACAACGGAGTATAAGTTGTTCCCCAATCAGAATTGTAGCGACCGATTCCCGGTTGTACGTAGGCACTATTGAGATGAGAAACAGGCAAAAGTTGATTGGCCGGAGTCATCACAGTTTCTTGCAAAGTTAAACGATCGATCGCAAATTCTCCCCGATCGTTCCACGCGATCGCCCCCCGGTTCAATATCGGCCCGGAAAGCCATTTATTGTCGCGCCGAATTGCCCCTAAAGCTAAGCGATTAATTCGATTAAAAAACCCTGCATTAATCGCCGCAGCAGCACCGGAAACTTCGGCTGTTTCCAATAAAGGTGCAGTGCCTCGATCGGCAGGCGGATTGCTGAGAATTGGTCGAATTTTCACACCCGCTTGACGCGGATTAACTTCTAACCAAACTACCGGAAAACGATCGGTTCCTAAATTCTGATACTGCTGCCGCCACTGCACACCGGGCGCCCAAACGATGTTTTTTTCTACTAGCGAATCTGGCCGAATGTCGATAACTAATCGATTGGGATTTCCCAGGCCCAAAACTTGCGGCCGCCAACCTAAAGGAATCTTCACTTTGACTTTGGTTCGATCTCCGTCAGGTTCGACTTTTAGTGATAGCAATTGTTGGCTGGTTTGAAAAGTTTCCTGAAGTAACGCCGGATCGACTTTGGCATCGATCGCGATCGACCATTCTTGACCGGCGATCGGCGCTGCGGGCGTTATTGGCAGCGGGAGAGCGGGTTTGGTCGGGTCGTCTGGTGTTTCGAGGTTTGGCGCTGCGCGGAGGTTTGGCAGTGGGATAGCGGGCTTTGTGGGGTCGTCCGGGGGGTTGGGTGTGGGTGTCGGCGACGGGATTGGTTTATTGACAAAGTTGACTTGCCAAGGGGCGGGTCGATCGATATCTACTACAATGCGATCGCCCGATTCTATTTCTGCTTGCCGAATTCCGGTAACACTTGCAGTTTGAGAAGTAATTTTTAGAATATTCCCATCAGCAGATATCTCCCAGCCCGCAAGTCTAGCAAAATCGGTAACATCTAAGTAACGATACGGGCCTGTTGCCCAGGTTGCTAAGCTTTGATCACCGGTTAAAGATACCGAAAACCACTGCACAGGTTGTTTGGTACTGTCGGCGCTGCTAAGCAAATCCACTCCCGCACCTTGCATCAATCCAACATCAGCAATCCAAGTTCGGAAATTCGCAGAAGTGCTGTTTGCCGGCTGCTGAGTCCAACTTAGGGGGAGAATGCGGCCGTTTAGAGACACTTGGCGGCCTTGTTTGATTCTGGAATCTGGCGGTAGAGATTGAGCCAAAAACCTATATTCCGACAGGGAATGAATTCCCTGTCTCATAGCTGAAGTCCTCTCAAGAGGACTATCTGTCAATATTTCAGTCGGTTTTAACCGACTTTCGCTATCAGCCAGGGAATGAATTCCCTGGCGGGATCTCGAAGCATGAATCAACCCAGCCCTTTCCCCCTCTTGTGCTCTTGCGGGTTGATTCCAGACTAAAGACGGGACGATCGCCATTACGGGTAAAATCGAGACTAACAATATTAGACGCCAATAGAAAAAATTACGTTTCACAGCTTACCACTCACAATTTCACTTCTAAACACATGGGGATTTAGAAACCCGGAAAATCCGTATGTCTCTTCTTACTCAACGGCACTAATTGCCCTCAAGCCTTACTACAAAAGGCTCACACCGGAATAGAAATCACAAACTCCGAACCCTCCCCCAAAGAAGAATTCACGAGTAACGTACCTCCATGTTTTTCCACCACAATTTGATGGGCGATCGACAATCCTAATCCCGTTCCTTGACCCACAGGCTTGGTTGTGAATAAGTGGTTAAAGATATTTTCTTGGACTTCCTTCGACATCCCCACTCCATTATCCTTAATCCGAATCAAAACCTGATTGTTGTCTTCGCTCAGAGCAGTTTGAACCGTGATTTGATTAGGTATGGCTTTAATTTCACTAAAACTGCGCCCCTTATTTGACTCCTCCAGAGCATCAATGGCATTAGCCAGTATATTCATAAATACCTGGTTTAACTGTCCGGGAAAGCATTTCACTAGAGGCAATTTACCATACTCTCTCACAACTTCAATGGCAGGGCGGAACTCGCTGGCTTTTAAACGGTGCTTGAGAATTAGCAGAGTGCTCTCTAGTCCATCGTGAATATTGAAAGAAACTGGTCGATCGCTATCAGCCCTAGAAAACGTTCTCAAACTTGTACTGATATTGCGGATGCGCTCGACTCCCTCCTTCATCGAGCCAATCAATTTTGGCAAATCTTCTCGCAAATACTCCAAGTCCATATCCTCTATTTCGGCTTCAATTTCCCCTCCCGGATTGGGAAATTTTTCTTGATACAAATCAATCAAATTGAATAAATCCCCCACGTAGTCTTGAGCAGGTTGCAAGTTGCCGGCGATAAAGCCTACGGGATTGTTAATTTCGTGGGCTACCCCTGCGACTAAATTTCCCAAAGCAGACATCTTTTCACCCTGTACCAATTGCAACTGCATCTGTTTGAGATTCTGAATAGACTGCTCCAGTTTTTGGGCATAATCCTGAGATTGTTGATAAAGCTGTTGAGATTGCTGATACAAGCGGGCGTTTTCCAGCGAGATGGCAGCTTGGGAGCAGAGGATGTTGAGGAGGGCGACGCGATCGCCAGTGAATGCCCCCGTCGTCAGATTATTTTCCAAATACAGAATTGCCATCATTTTGCCTTGATGGATAATCGGAGTACATAGGATACTCTTAGGTTGGTGCTGCTTGATATAGGGATCAGAAGCAAATATCAATTCAGTCTTGACATCATCGAAAACTAGGGTTTTATTGCTACGTTTAACGTAATTAATCACAGTCTGGGGAATAGATTCGCTCTCCTCAATCCCAATAGTTTCTTGCAGAAGACAGCCTTGGCGATCGCTACAGTGGACGGCGATAGTCCAGTTGTCGTCTTCTTTTAAAATTAATACTCCTGTTTGAGCGCCTGCATTCTGAATCGCCACTTCCATCAGGGTAGTGAGCAATTGTTCCAGCTTAATTTCGCTAGACAAAGCTTGATAAGCTTTGATAACAGTTGGTAAATCTATGACTGTGGTACTCGTACTGCCAGCAATTGTTTGGCGATGAATAGAAATCAATGAAGTCTCATGGGAGGTAGTACCTTTCTCCAATGAACGAGCGTTTTCCTGTTTGAATATAGGAGCCAGAAGTTCGGGATAGCGTTGTTCTAGAGCGTCGATTTTTGCTTTCGCTCCCCAACGAGCATAAGCATAGTAAGCATCTATTAAATATACCTGGGCAACTTTTTCTTTCCCCCATGCCAGGTAGAATTTAGCAGCCAATTCATTCGCCAGAGCTTCTTCGTTGAGATAATCGTTTTCTTTAGCCAGAAAAATGGCGCGATCGTATGCCTCCATCGCCTGCACATTCTCACCCAGCACTCGGAACAGTTCGGCTTCCACTAGGTAACATTTGTGCGAAAAATTCATGGGGGCGTGATGTGCCCATTTATGAAGGGTTTCCTGGTTGCTTCTCACTTTTTGCAGATGTTCTTGTTTCTCTTGGGATGAACCCACATCGCTACAAACTCCCAGCCGTGCTAGAGAGTCATAAAAATAGAATATCGGCACATTAAGCATACCCATAACCGCGTCTAAATACTGTTCGGCTTGCCGAGCATTTTCTAAAGCTTGCTCGGTTTCTCCAAACAGGTAACACACAAGCAATTTATGGAAATAAAAATAGTGGAGTCCGTTGCGATCGTTTGCTTGGATGTGAAAGGGGAGCATTGTTTCTTCATTGTAAGCATTTCCCACAAATTGACAGGGATTTTCCGATCGCCCCAGCAGATTTAATAAAGCCTGATGAACGATTTTAGTATAATTTAAAGCTGCTTCTTGTTTAAATTGAACCAGCGCATTGCAGTAAGTCGCCACCTCCTGTTCGAGTCCCGCAATTTCCCGACCGATTAAATATGAATATTGAGAGATTTCTTTGGCAGAATATCCTAATTCTAGCTCTCCTGTTTCCAGTCCTCTGGCGTAACCCTCTTTTAAAAGAGGGATGGTTTCTTTAACATGATGTTTACCATGTATGATGTGAACGCCGACTGTATAATATACTTTAGTTTTGAGATAATTAGCATTAAATAAATCTACAATATTTAACGCTAGTTTTCCAAATTCAAACCCTGTTTCAATGTCTTGAACTACACCGCTTAATACCAATCCATACAAGCCGTAAGCAAAAGCAGATAAGGGAGCATTGCCATAACTAACCGACAAATTAACCATTTCGACAATAACCAGTGGCAGGAGAAGTGGAGCCGTGATGTAGGCTGGAGAAACTAAACCTGATAAAATTCGCAAGGCTGCTTGTTTTTGGAGATTTTCCATTTCTGGCAAATCAATAAAGTCGGCAATTTTTTTGCCAGCAAAAAGTGATGCGGTTTGTCCTAGTCCCTGCTGAATATCTGCCGGAGTTGGATTTTTTGGGAAGCAAATTCCCAAGAGTTTGAGAACTGCTAAGCCCATTTCAACGGCTTGTTGAGGTTTGACTTGCGCCGTACAAGCAGAAAGCTCGATTTCATAAACTTTGACCTTATCCAGCAGCGTTTTGGCATTGTGCAGGACTAAAGCTGCTAATTCCTCCATTTCCTGAAAATCATAGCTCAGGTATGCGGTTTCGGCCGCTAATACGTGCAGTTCCAGGGCTGTTTCATAGTGAGTGTGCCAGCTATCGGGAGCTAGGATTTGCCTGCCAAAACTTAAATATTTGCGTGCTGCAGCATAAGCAGTAGAATTCTTCGCCTTGCGTCCAGCGATTAAATTCAACTCAGCCAGTTGGTAACGCTCTGTTGGTTCGGTAATTAAATCAACACCATAATTCAACTGGTTGACTATATTAAAAATTTTCTCTTCTCTTTCTGTTGTTGGAGTATTAATCAACAAAAGTTGACCAATATTGAGGTGAGTGGATTGTTTCTGGGATTCTGGAATCAAAACGTAAGCTGCTTGCTGTACGCGATCGTGCAAAAATTTGTAATAACAGGAGTCGGGATTCTGGAACCACGAGTCAGAAGTATTGCTTTCTTCTTCTGAATTCTGATTTGTGAATTCAAACTCCTCTGAACTGAAAAATTTATAAACTTCAGTTAGTGGCAGAATCAACCCTGCTTGCAAAGCTGGCCACAAGTTGGCTGCCGTATCTGAAGAAGATTTTTCACACACTACCGCCAGCGTTGCCAAATCGAATTCGTTGCCAATGCAGGCCGCTAACTTTAAAACTTCTTGCGTCTGGATCGGCAACTTTTGCAATTGAATCGCCATGAACTCGACAACATCATCTGTCAGAGCTAAGGTTCGCACTGTGGCGATATCGCACTGCCAATACCGCTCGTCAAAATTAAAGGTAATTAGCCCATCTTCATGCAAAGATTTGAGAAATTGTGTGCTGAAAAATGGATTGCCTTGGGTTTTTTGATCGACCAGTTCTGTTAAGGGCATGGCCAACGCTCTAGAACAAACTAAAGTATCGGCAATCAAACAATTTAAATTGAAACAATCGAGTGGCGCGAGAGTAATAGTGTTGACTGTGGCTCCGGTTTGTTGAATGTCGGATAATGTCAGCATTAAAGGGTGCACGGGACTGACTTCGTTATCTCGATATGCTCCTATTAAAAAGAGATAGTGCCGATCGCGATCGCTCGTCAAAAGTTGAATCAAGTTTAATGAGGCTGAGTCTGCCCATTGCAAGTCGTCTAAGAAGATGACGAGGGGATGTTCTTTGGTTGTGAACAGTTGAATGAACTTCTCTAATAAGCGATTGAAGCGATTTTGGGCAGCACTGCCCGAAAGCTCTGGTGCGGGTGGTTGCTCTCCGATAATCCGTTCTAGTTCAGGAATTACCTCAACGATTACCTGAGCATTCTCGCCCAATGCTGTCATAATTTGAGTCTTCCACTGTTCAACTTTAGCGTCGGTTTCACTCAACAATTGACCCATTAAATCGCGAAAAGCTTGTACAAAAGCTGAGAATGGTTGGCTGCGTCCAAATTGGTCGAATTTGCCTTTGATGAAGTAGCCTCTCGCTGCGACAATCGGTTTGTGAACTTCGTTGACGACGGCGGTTTTGCCAATACCTGAGAAGCCAGCCACCAGCATCATTTCGGCGCTTCCTGCACTCACGCGATCGAAGGCTGCTAGTAGGGAGAATACTTCGTTCTCTCTACCATATAATTTTTCGGGAATGATGAAGCGATCGCACAAATCTCGCTGCCCTAGCTTAAAAGAGGCGATTTCTCCAGTTTCTTGCCACTGGTACAAACAAGTTTCCAAATCAAACTTGAGTCCGATCGCACTTTGATACCTATCTTCAGCATTCTTCGCCATCAGTTTGCTAACAATTTCAGACAGCACCAATGGAACGCTTTTGTTGAGGTGATGGAGTGGGATAGGCTGCTTGGCAAGGTGACAGTGTACTAACTCTATCGGATCTTCGCTTTGGAAAGGCAACTGTCTCGTCAGCAGTTCGTAGAATGTAACTCCCAGAGAGTAGAAATCTGTGCGGTAATCAATGCCTCGGTTCATTCGCCCAGTTTGTTCGGGAGATATGTAAGGTAAAGTGCCTTCAAGGAGGTTGGGATTTTGAATTTCTTGGGTTTGGCGCGGCAACAGGGAAGCGATGCTGAAGTCAATAAGCTTAACTTGTTTGCTGGCAGGGTTAATGAGAATGTTCGCGGGTTTGAGGTCTTTATGGATGACGTGGTGGCGATAAAGTCCGTCAAGCGAGTTGGCAATTTGAATGGCAATGGGAAGAAACTCGTTAATAGGCAACCCTTCCAGAGGTTCCTTGCTGGCGAACACTAGACTAGCGAGGTAGCTATTTAAGGAAATTCCGCCAAAGTCTTCCATCACCAGAGCATAGTGGTTATGGTATGTCTCCAGGCTGTATGCCTTGACAGTGCCGGGGATCTCTAAGTTTTTAGTAATGACAAACTGATTGCGGAAGTGAACGAGTTCGTGGAAGCGGGGAAAGTCATTTCGCAGCAGTTTGATCACTACGGGCTGCCGATCAGCAGACCGACGGGCACGATAAACTAGAGTTCGATTGCCTGCGTATATTTGCTCGTTAATCTGATATCCTCGCAAAATATTTGTTATACTAGCCATACCTACCTATTCCTACTGCTTCTGTCAAGCCTGAAGCTTTTTAGAGTTACTATCTAATATTTTCGCTCTATCGGCCGTGCTATTGATTAACTATATTTAGTTTAATCTACTTTGTAGCTCAAATTATGAAAATGCAATTTTTAAAACAAGACTTAATATTTGAGGTAATAAATGTTGATAAGGGATTTGATACTAAGTAGAAAATCAAGGATGCTAACGCTGATTGAATGACAGCAGTTCATTATTGAAGAGGAAGGTAAGACGCTAAGGAATGAGAATTAAATAACTTCCACTCTTGAAAGTGGGATGGGCTCTTATAGCCCGTCCACTCATGACGGGCTA
>NZ_JAUBOR010000021.1:0-110556 GCF_036700305.1 Microcoleus sp. Z1_A1 | reverse complement strand
CCCGCCCGTCCACTCATGACGGGCGGGACGCCCATCCCACTTTCAAGAGTGGAAGTTATTTAATTCTCATTCCTAAGAGACATTGTACCAGGAAACTAAGCAGCTTTACAAGCTTGCTGCCGAATAGGAATTTCAATGACGAATTCTATTCCCTTTCCTAATCCAGGCTGGCAGTATAATCTGCCCCCATGCTTTTCAACGATAATTTGGTAACTGATAGATAACCCCAACCCAGTTCCTTTACCGATAGGTTTCGTGGTAAAAAAAGGGTCAAATAGTTTCGGCTTTAAACTTTCGCAAACTCCCCGACCGTTGTCACTAATATGAATAGCCACCCAATTCTCATCAATTACTTTTGTAGCAATTTGAATGCGGTTCTTGTGTTGTTTCACTTCTGCAAAAGAACGCTGCTGATTCGATTCCTCTAAAGCATCAATGGCATTGGAAATAATATTCATAAACACTTGATTTAATTGTCCGGCATGACATTCTACTGGTGGAAGCTGACCGTACTTTTTTATTAATTCAATCTCAGGATGCTCTGGTTTTGCTTTTAAACGATGATGCAGGATGGTGAGTGTACTATCAATTCCTTCATGAATATTTACAGATTTCACCTCTGCCTCATCTAGGCGAGAAAAGATTCGCATAGACTTAACAATCTCCTGGATGCGCTGCGTTCCTAAGTTGATTGAGTTAAGAACTTTGATAAAATCTTCCTCCACAAATTCCAGTTCTATTTCATCCATTGCTGCTTGAATCCGAGGGGTGGGATTTACATAATCTTCTTGATAGAGATGTATTATTTTTAGTAAGTTGTGAGCGTACTCTTGGGCATAACCCAGATTGCCAGAGATGAAATTTATAGGGTTGTTTATTTCATGAGCAATCCCAGCCGCCATTTGCCCTAATCCGGACATCTTCTCGCTTTGAATTAACTTAAGTTGCAGTTGTTTTAAATCTTCATAGGCTTGGCTCACTTCTAAAACTTTTTGCTCCAATAATGTATTATTTTCTTCTAACTTCTCAGTTAAAACATGAAGCTTTAAATGCAGCTTGACGCGAGCTAATACTTCCTCCTGTTGGAAAGGTTTGGTAATATAATCTACAGCCCCAAGCTTAAAACCCTCAACTTTATTAGCCGTATCCGAGAGCGCAGTCATAAATATAATGGGAATCTGTTTAGTTTCTGGATTAGCCTGTAATCGACGACAGGTTTCAAATCCATCAATTTCTGGCATCATGACATCTAGCAAGATTAGATCTGGGAGAGCATATTTGACTCGCTCTAGTGCCATCTTTCCAGATTTCGCGACCCGAACTTCAAATCCTTCCTGACTTAAGGCATCAGATAAGACACCCAAGTTGGCTGAATTGTCATCAACTATAAGGATTGTACCATTTGCTTGAATTTCTGAATTCATAAACCTTACTTGTAGGACTGAATAAACGTTAAAATCTCTTCGTCTTGAAAGTCTTTTGCCATTTGATGCAATCTTTTAGCAAAGGGAATGTATTGGGGATCTATTTGTTCCAGTAATACCGCCTGCTTAACTATTTCTAGGAAATTTCCCTTCATAGCCAGTTCGTATAGCATTTCCATTTGTGTAGCAGGCGGGGGAATTAGCTCATCGGTGTCTGATGCGATCGCCTGTGGATCTTCATTAGCTTCATAAACCCATTCCAAATCCAGATACTGTTGTAATTTTTGCAGGAGCTCTGTTGCCTGAATAGGTTTGGGAATAAAGGCATTACCTCCTGCTTCTAAACTTCTGTATTGATCGGTTTCAAATACGCTGGCAGAAGAGACAATAATAACGGTGTCTTTGAAATTTTCCGATTCTCGAACCCGCTTAATCACCTCGAAGCCATCGAGTTCGGGCATTAATAAATCGGTAACAATTAAATCTGGCTGCACTTCTAGAATTTTTTCCCAGCCTTCCTGCCCATCGTTCGCTTCAGACACCTCAAAGCCGAGCGGACTGAGCAAATTGCTAATGACCGAACGGTTAGCCCATTTGTCATCAATAACCACAATCTTAGGTTGGCGGTGTTTGATGCCGATAATCTGCCCGCGATGGTCGATTTGAGATGTTTTAACCCATTCATCGGCTTGAGATAGATTGACATCAAACCAGAAAATACTGCCAACATTAATCTCACTTTGAACTTGAATGGTACTGCCCATTAGTTCTACAATCCTTTGGCTAATTGCCAGTCCCAATCCCGTGCCTTCCGTCTGCCGTCTGCGATCGCCTACCTGCTCGAAGGGCTGAAAGATAGCTTGGAGTTGATCCTGTGCAATGCCGGTACCTGTATCGCGTATTTCAAAGCGAATTTTTTCTTCTGTGGCAAAACTGACTATAAAAGTAACACTGCCCTCATCCGTAAATTTAATAGCGTTGCTTAAAAGATTAATTAAGACTTGTCGCAAGCGTTTTTCATCCGCACGAATCCCGATCGGCAGTTCGGGGCTTGATGGAAAATGAAAGTGAATTCCCTTTAGTTCAGCTCGGATACGACACATTTCTGCGACACCTTGCAGGAACGCCGGGAAATGAAAATCCGTGGGCATTAGTTCCACTTTCTGTGCTTCAATCTTCGACAAGTCGAGAATATCATTGATTAAGGTCAGTAAATGGGAACCGCACTGATAAATAACATCAATGCGCGATCGCTCTTCTTCATTCAAGACTTTGGAACGCTGAAGAATCTGCGCGTAGCCCATGATGCCATTAAGCGGAGTCCGCAATTCATGGCTCATGTTAGCAAGGAATTCACTTTTTGCCCGACTAGCTGCTTCTGCGGCTTCCCTGGCTTTTGCCATTACGAATTCCGCTTGTTTGCGATCGTGGATATCGGTGCAAGTGCCAACCCACTCCCGGATGCTGCCATCTTCATTCAGAATTGGCACCCCTCTAACTTGAAAATAACGATAGTTTCCATCCGCTCCGCGGAGTTGATATTCTATGTCATACAGGCTTCTCGTTTGCACTGCTTCGAGCCAGACTTGATTGGTTCGTTCGGAATCGTCCGGGTGAATTGCATCTAACCAGCCAAAACCAATTACCTCAGCTTCGGTTTGTCCGGTGTAAGCTCTCCAACTCGGTAGATCCGGGCATCTTCCTTCAGCATCCGCTGTCCAGACAATTTGGGATGTGGCAACTATTAGCGATCGATAGCGTTCTTCGCTTTGTTTGATAGCATCTTCTGCTTGTTTGCGATCGCTAATGTCATTATTAATTTCGAGTTGGGCACAAGGCTTTCCTTCCCCATCGCGCTGTAATGTCCAGCGACTTGCCACAATAATCTGCCGACGATCGCTGGTGGTGTGCTGCACTTCTCCTTCCCAACTTCCCTGCTGGAAAAACTCTGCCCTTACGATTTCTAACGGTTTAGGAAAGGCTGTTTCCAAGCAGGTGTGAATGTACTCCCCGACTACTTGGGCTTTTGTCCAACCATAGAGCTTTTCTGCACCTTGGTTCCAGTATATGATGCGGTCATCCATATCCCGAATAATGATACCATCGCTGGCTAAGTCTAGTATTTCTAGGGTTTGACGGAGTGTTTGCTCGACTTTTTTGCGATCGCTAATATCTCGTGTTGTGGCGATGATGCCCAGGATATTACCCTTAGCATCCCGCCAAGGAGCTTTTGTAGTAAAAAAAGTCCCGGTGGTCTCACCATGAAAGACATCTTCCTCGTAACTCTCAGTGATTCCTGCTGCCATGAGTTGGCGATCTTTTGCCATAATTGCACGGGCCGTGTCAGGCGGCAGTAATTCCAAATCATCTTTGCCGATGATTTCCTCAATGGGCTTGCCTATGAAGTTTGCCAAATTGGAGTTAAGGGCAACATGACGACCTTCCCGATCTTTAACGACAATGAAGTCTGGTGTACTTTCCAAAATAGATTTGAGCAGTGCATTACGATCGCGCAACTCTGCTTCCATTTGTTTGCGATCGTTAATGTTTCGTGCTATGGCGATCAGGCCGATAATATTGCCCTGAGCGTCCCGCCAAGGGGCTTTTGTGGTTAAAAAAGAAGTATTCTCTTTACCATTGAAAACCTCTTCTTCGTAGCTTTCAGTAAGGCCTGCTTCCATGATCTGGCGGTCTTTTGCCATTATTGCAACGGCGGCAGCCGGAGGAAGGAGTTCCGAATCATCTTTACCGATAATTTCCTCAATGGGTCTACCGTAAAAGGATTTTGCGACCTCGGAATTAAGGGCAACATATCGGCCTTCCCGGTCTTTAACCACAATTATGTCTGGCGTACTTTCCAAAATAGAGCTCAGCAAGACGTTGCGATCGCGCAGCGCAGCTTGCTGTTGGCGCAGAGCTTCTTCTGCTTGCTTGCGATCGGTAATATCTGTATTAGCCCCAATCCATTCCCGAATTGAACCATCCGCGTTCAGAATTGGGACACCACGACAACTCATGTAGCGATATTCCCCGTCATAGCGACGCATACGAAATTCAACTTCATAGAACGATCGATTAGCAACAGCAGTTGACCAGGCAGTGGCAATAGACGAGCGATCGTCTGGATGGATAGCGTTGAGCCCACCCCCTCCCTTGTAATCATCAAATGTCTGTCCTGTAAATGCACATAAAGTAGGTTGCTCGCTGGCCAATTCGCCCTCAGCATTAGCGATCCAAATAATTTGAGCGGTAGCTTCGATCAAAGAACGAAATCTTTCTTCACTTTGTTTCAGGACATCTTCTGCGATTTTGCGATCGCGAATATCCCGCGTAATAGTGGCAATTCCTATGGGTTCATTAGTCTCTGGATCTTTGATCAAAAATAGGGTGTAATCTACCGCGATGGGTTCACCTGTCACGAAATGTCTGAAGCGGAAATCACTCCGCCAACTTCCCTCTTGCATTATTGCAGGCATAATAAACTGCTGTACAAAGTCCAAATCTTCTGCCATGAAAAAGTCGTTCATGTGTTTGGTTTTGGCTTCGTCCAAACTGCTGAGTCCCACCAAATCCAGACCAGCCTGATTCACTAGCATCGGGCGACCATCCATTGAGGCAACGCCAATAAAGTCACGGCTGTTCTCGATCGTTGTAGCGAGCAATTGCCGTTCTTCCTCTGCTTTTTTGCGATCGCGAATATCCCGCGCAATAGTGGAGATAAACTCGACTTCACCCGCTGCGGTTTTGTGAACGATCAAAACCTGGGAGACTGGAATTTCTTCCCCATCGCATGACAAAAACAGAGTTTCACCAGTCCACCTACCCTCTCGCAAGGCGGTGGGAATTACTTCGTTGTGGAATTTTGCCGTTGCTGAGGGAGCTAACACAGAATCTATACTAAACGAAGCTCGTGCTTCCTCTGGGGACATCCCCAGCATTTCCTGTCCGGCTTTGTTGAGATAGACGCTATGCCCTGTCGTATCAGAAACTCCTACTAAGTCGGAAGTTGCTTCCAAAATGGCCGTCAGTCGTGCCTGCTTTTGTTCTGCCCGCTTGCGATCGGTAATTTCAATCACAAGGGCACCAACACCAAAAACCAGGTCATTTTCATCCCGCAAAGGATAGTAAGATGCTTGCCAGTAGCGCAGGAGGCCCGGTTGTCTCGGAGTTTCACCCACTACTTCATAGTCGAGAATTGGCTGGCCCGTATCCAGAATTTCTTGCAAAATTGGTCCCAGATTCGCAGCCAATTCTGGCAGCACTTCACACAGCGACCTACCAATATGATCTGCCACACAAATGCCATTGATCTCGGCCATAGCTTCGTTAATTTGGACGTACCGGAGTTGGCGGTCTAAAATCATCAGTCCGGCATTCGCAGCAGCAAAAAAAGCCTCGAAGTGAGCCTGTCGCCATACCTCTGCTGTTGTGCTCTCTTGCTGTGGCGGTTGGGTTTTCTCTGGTGGGAATTTGCTCATGTTGGCTCGTGCATTTCAGCTTTTATTCTAGAACTTCTGTCCAATTGTGCGATCGCAAGGTTTTCGTTGCCTCCAATTTGGGTACTGAATAAAACGTTCAGTAGCGCGACTATTAGGCTTTCAATCTGCGAGATATGTATCCCTTGCGACACTATGTTTTTTAATTATTCGGATGTATCGCCAAGTATTTCTATTTCTCATCAATTCTATTGCTAATCAATCCTATCGGTAGAACATTGATGACAACTTAACCTAGGGAAGCATTTGTCAATCAGTAATTATGCTCAGCCTTTACTCAGGTTTTGGGTGGACAACTTTGATTTGGGCGATCGAGCAATCATGTCTCGCGCCATATTGATGTCCACCTACCCTCAAATCGCCAATTTTCCACTCCTAAACAAGCAATATTTTAAGTAAAATTACGGATTGACAAATGCGATTAAGTTATATTTCGTCCCCCATATCGGTAGAATGCCAAGTATTCTTGAAACGTTATCAATTTTAGCTAGATCCGTTAAATTTTTACTTAGATAATACATAAAACGGACGCAACTGGCAGAGTAATAGCAATATCTCTCCCACCAGTTAAAGTCATTGTAATACTTGGATATTTGACTTGTCCACTTAAAGAGTCATTGAATAATCCCTGCTTAACTTGATAACGGGACTTAAAAAAAAAATAGTGGAGAGTATGATAAACTCGAATCGAGTTAAGGTTCACTAAAGTTACTAGAGCGCTTTAATAATAGATGAGTCGGCTCTCGGAACGCGAAAAAGTGGCACACTAACCGCAGGCCTGCGAAGACCAAGTATCCGAAAAATTGGCAATAGGGATAACTGCGTAGTATGAGGAACAACATCTCTATGTAACGACTTAAGTTTTTTTACCATAAAAATAGGTTAAAATTTATGATAACGAGTTCAGTATTTGATTTTTACATTGGGTACTGAGGACTTTATTTTTTACTCCTCTCCTTAAAAATGACCACACAAAAAACCTTATTCCCGGAATTTAAATTGAATACAATACCAGAAGAAGTGTTGACACAGATATCGCAAATATTTACAGCTACCCTATTTAAAATAGGTGACAATCCAGTATCCCTGCAGTCACTGGTAGAACTAATAGTGTTGTTTATGGCTATCCTTGTCATAGCACGCTCATTTACGAATTTCCTGAAGGAACGCTTGCTCGTCAGACTGGGAATTGACGAGGGAAACAGGGAAGCCATCGCAGTAATTATTGGGTATTTAATAGTAGCTTTGGGAGTAATAGTCGCCATCCAAAGCATCGGCTTCAACCTCGCTTCTTTTGCAGTAGTTGCGGGGGGATTGGGAGTCGGAATTGGCTTCGGAATCCAAGATTTAACAACTAATTTTGTCAGCGGCTTAACGCTGCTTTTAGACAGGCCGGTTAAAGTCGGAGACTTTGTGGAATTAGAAGGATTAATGGGAATCGTCAAAAAAATCTCGATTCGATCGACCATCATCCAAACTACTGAAGACTCTAGCGTCATTGTTCCCAACAGCAAAATGATTAGCAACAAAATTGTTAACTGGAGTTACGAAAATTCCCTACTCTGTCTGCGAGTTCCCGTAGAAGTAGCCGAGAATAGTAACCCCCTGTTAGTGACAGAAACTCTGTTAAATATTGCTTACGCAGAAGCTGGAGTATTGTACGAACCGAATCCGAAAGTATTGTTTGTCGAGTTTGGTGATGATAGTTTTAAATTTGAACTTTTAGTTTGGACGGACAAGCCGACTGAAAGAGAAATAATTAAAAGTTCTTTGAATTTTGCAATTGAATACAATTTCCGCCAGCATAAAATCGAATTTCCGTTCAATGACCGTGAAATTTATTTGCAAAATCCCGAAGTTCTGTTGTCCATGTTTAACAAAAAAGAAACTGCAATTGACCTCCCGAACAGTTACTCAGAAAATGAGCAAAAACCGCCTATTTTTGCAGAGAAACTGAAAAAGCCATCGTCGCTTAGCTGTTTGCTACGAGAGGTGGAATACTTTGAAAACCTGACTGACCTTGAATTGCGGCAATTGATTGAAGTTGGATACCGGAAACGGCTGCGATCGCAAGAATATTTGTTTCACGAAAACGACCCCGGAGATGCTTTTTACATGATTCTTTCAGGTTCAGTAGAAGTTTTTGTAGAAGCTATTGACAAACACCTGAATAACCTCGGCACTGGTCAGTTTTTCGGGGAACTTTCTTTGATGTTGGGAATTCCCAGAACTGCTTCGGTAAGAGCTTTGGAAGAAACAATTTTGTTTGCCATCAATAAAGAAGGTTTCCAGAAAGTTTTAACTGAACGACCGGATTTATCTGAACAGATTATTAAAGAAATAGTCAAACACAAAGAAGAACTCAGCGAGAGACAGCAATTATTGCGAGAAATGGAATTGGTAGATGCAGCAGAAGAGGATGAAAATCCTGTAGAATGGGTGAGAAAACGGCTAAAAGATATATTTACTGTTTGAAATAATTTCTATGACGCGATTTATTCACGATCTCTTTGCCAAAGAATACCTGGAGGAATTGCTGTCACCGCTCGGAACGGTTAATATCGGCCGCGATGTGACTTCAGAAGTCGGAGAAATCGATGTGTACTTCACTTTCTTCAATCTAAAATCTAAAATCTAAAATCTAAAATCGATCGATGCCCACAGCATCGAAAGCATTGGTAGATAGCTTTAATGCGATACCAGACACAGAGAATTGGATGCAGGGAATTTATTTCTTGGGGGAATCTTTGCGGACTGCAATTGTGGCGATTCACCAGTTGCCCGAAACTCCAGAAACTCTGTGGTTGAGGATTTTGGGCAAAGGGGGAGTGCAGCAAAGGGCTATTTCCCAATTAAGCGCTTTAGCAACAGACGATCCGTTGCGGATTATCGCGCTAGAATTGCTGTATCGGTTACAATCAAATTTATTGACATCCTCCCCGCCGTAAACGGTCGGGGATTCTAAACATCACTGTTTAGGCTTCCTCTTTCCACGACTCGACTTACATTGAGGAGTTGCCTCACCAATGCAGCGGTCGATGTCTCCAGAGGCGTTTAACGTTTCCGTGTGCCCCACGGTACGAAGTCCTAACTCAAGTATGTTGATTGCGGCATTCCAGTCACGTAAGAGTACAACACCGCAATGTTGGCAGCGGTGCGTTCTTTGACTCAAAGACTTTTTGACGATTTCCCCACAGTTAGAACAATTTTGCGAAGTGTAGTGCGGTGGTACAGCAACTGTTACCACTCCAAACACTTTGCCGAAATATTCCAACCATTGACGGAAAGCAGACCATGCAGCATCCGAAATAGATTTAGCTAGCTTTCTATTTTTGACCATATTTCGCACCTGCAAATCTTCGTAGGCAACCAAGTCGCTAGACTGGATTACGCATCTTGCCAATTTCACGGCAAAATCTTTACGTTGTCTACTTACTTTGAGGTGTTTTCTACTTAATCGGTTTCTTGCTTTGGCTTTATTTTTGGAGCCTTTTTTTGTTCTCGAAAGACGCCGATTCAGTCGTTTGAGAGCTTTCTCGGACTTTCTCAGATGACGCGGGTTTTCAATTGTTTGACCGTCTGAATCTGTGTAGAAGTGAGTCAAACCAACGTCCAAACCTAGTGTTTTACCAGTTGGCGTTCTCTTTTCTAGTCGTTCTTGGTCGATCAAAAACTGAACGTAGTAACCGTCGGCTCTACGAACAACACGCACGCGCTTAAGCTGCTTTAATTGGTAGAAGTGCAAGTCGCGAGTTCCCCACAACTTAAAACTTCCGGCTTCAAACCCATCAGTGAAAGTGATAGTACGTCTATCATCCGACAACTTATAGCCTGTTGTTTTATATTCAACAGAGTCGTGCGTCTGATGTTTTTTAAAACGCGGGAAGCCCTTTTTCCCTGGTGTGCTTTTTTTGCAGTTGTCGTAGAACCGCGCAATTGCAGACCAAGCTCTTTCGGCAGAAGCCTGACGCGCTTGAGAGTTGAGTTTAGCAGCCCAAGGAAATTCTTTGGCTAGGACAGCGCAGTAGGCGCTTAACTCGTACTTGCCGATTCCCAAGTTGTCGAGCCAGTATCTCAGACAGCTATTGCGAACGAAGCGAGCGGTGCGGATGGCTTCGTCTAGCCTCTCGTACTGTTGCTTCGTCCCCTCAAGTTTTGCCTCAAATACCAACATAGTTACGCTTGTCGTGTCAGCGTAAGTATAACACAGAAAGCCGTCCTACAAGGACGGGGCTTTAAACCCAATTATTTTAGTAACCGATGCGCCACAAGTATTAGAGCCAGAAGAGCGGGAGTTAATTATGGCCATTGCACCACTTTTTCAACAACAAATACAAGCAGCACAGCAACAAGCTAGAGAACAAGGACTAGAACAAGGACTAGAACAAGGACTAGAACAAGGCCGACAAGAACAACAGCGCTTAATATTAGGAATGAGAATTAAATAACTTGCATTTTTTGTAGGTTGGGTTTCGTTCCTCAACCCAACCTACGAAGTTATTTAATCGACGATCCTTAGAAAACTTTCTGCGAGTTAGATTTGGAGAATTAAGTCCAAAAATGGCACTTTTTCTATCTCCAATATCCAAGTTGGCGGCGGCGGAATTTACAGTGCTGTTGCTGGCAATATCGATGTTAACAGTCGATGAATCTGGGCGGGAATCAGCAGTGAAATTGTTGGCTGAAAGTGTCTTGCAAATACGATCGCCTGAATTGGGCGATCTTCTGCCTGCAGCAGTTACTAATTTATTGGCATTGCCTGTGGCAGAATTGACATTGTTTGTAGAACAACTGCCGCAGTTATCGGCGGAGGAATTGAGGGAAAGGTTAGGAAAAACACCTGACTAAAACCTGCGATCGCAGCCATAAAGGGATCTCGCTCTTTATGGCATTTAAATGATTCTCGAAAAAAAATCCTAGATTTTGTCGCACTTAGGAATTGGACTCCGGCCCTAAAATCAAGTGCAGCAGACCATCGATCAGTCGATCGCGCTCCATTGGGATAATCTCTTTACCGTGCATCATATGCTGCATTAACTGAAAATATACCAAAGATCCGATAAAAATTCGCGCCGTTGCCTCCGGATCGGGCAATTTTAACTCTGGATGCGATGCCAAATATTCCGCTAGCCGCTCGATACCCGGTTTACCTAAGTTTCTCACAAAAGTCTGCGCGAGCTGGGGAAAACGCCCTGACTCCGCAATCACTAACCTCACAAAATTGAGATATTCTGGTTCCTGGGTCGCCTGATCCAATATAGTTGTGGCAGCGAATCGCAGCGCTACGGCAGGTTCTTCATCCAGAACTGTAAAATGGACTTTTTCTCGCGCCAGCCGCTGTACCAAAGCCGCAAACAATCCCTCTTTATCTTGAAAATAGCTGTAAACCGTGGCTTTGGACACTCCCCCCGTCTTCGCTACCTTGTCCATACTCGTGCCCGCGTAGCCGTGGGCTAAAAATTCTTGCATCGCACCTTGCAGGATTTGCTCGGTTTTGTCACCTCCTGCTGCGTCTGGTTCGATCGGTTTTGTCCTTGCCATACCTTGCTTCTGTAATTTTTATTTGGGAGCTTGACATTATTATACTGAACGGTTTAGTATTAGGAGACATCGTAACTAAACCGTTTAGTTTTATTTTCTCACAAAGAGGTATGTCATGGTACACCAACCAACAGCGGACGGCTTATCCTCAAATCCATCCCTAGTTAAAAAACTCCTAGTTGTGGCAGCAGTAGCAACCCTGGGGGCAGCGGGAACCACAGGCTACACGATCTGGCGATCGCGCATACCCGATCCGAACGCAGTAGCCGCAGCAGCAGCCGTCACAGCATCCCAATTAACCACAGTTACAGCCTTGGGGCGACTCGAACCCAGAGGAGAAGTAATTAAAGTCTCCGCCTCCGGTGCCGCGGAAGGAAACCGGATCGATCGACTTTTGGTCAAAGAGGGAGACAGGGTGAAAACAGGCCAAGCGATCGCAATTTTGGATAGTCGCGATCGCCTGCAAGCCGCCCTCGACCAAGCTCAAGAACAAGTGCGCGTCGCTGAGGCAAATCTAGCAAAAGTCAAAGCTGGAGCCAAAAACGGCGAAATTCAAGCCCAGAAAGCGACTATTAGCCGTTTATCTGCCGATCGCAGCAACGAGATCGCAGCGCAACAGGCGATCGTCAGCCGCCTAGAAGTCGATCGCAGCACCGAAATCGCAGCGCAACAAGCCACAATTGCTCGCATCAGGGCCGAACAGCAAGGGGAAATTCAAACCCAAAAAGCCGCAATTGCCCGTCTACAAGCCGAACTCCGCAACGCCCAAAGCGAGGATCGGCGCTACTCCCAACTGTATAAACAGGGAGCAATTTCCGCCTCAACTAGCGACAGCAAAAGCCTCGCCGCCGAAACAACTCAACAGCAACTCAACGAAGGAAAGGCAAAACTAAATCAAATTCAGGAATCCCGCCAACAGCAAATTAACGAAGCCCAAGCCAAATTAAATCAAATTCAACAATCTCGCCAACAGCAAATTAACGAAGCCCAAGCCAAACTCAGCCAAGTTGAGCAATCTCGACAACAGCAGATTAATGAAGCCGTGGCAAATCTCGATCGCATCGCCGAAGTGCGTCCCGTTGACATAGCAGCCGCCGCCGCCGAAGTCAGTGCCGCCGCTTCAGCAGCCAAACAAGCCAAAGCCAATCTGGATCTAGCTTACATCCGTGCTCCCAGAGACGCCCAAGTCCTGAAAATTCATACGCATCCGGGGGAAAAAGTGGGAAACGACGGCATTGTCGAACTCGGACAAACTCGCGAGATGCTGGCTGTTGCGGAAATCTACGAAAGCGATGTGGACAAAGTACGCCTCGGACAAACCGCCAAAATTACTAGCGATGCTTTGACCGGCGAATTGCGGGGAACTGTCGAACATATTGGTTTGCAAGTGCAGCGGCAAAACATTGTTAACACCGATCCTTCTGCGAATATTGATAGTCGAATTGTGGAAGTAAAAGTGCGCTTAGATGAAGCTTCCAGCCAGAAAGTAGCGGGATTAACCAATTTGCAAGTCAAGGTGGCGATCGGGGAAATTAAGGATTAAGAATTTTTTAACCACAGAGAGCGCTGAGGACACAGAGGAAGAGAATAGAGAGATGAATCATTCTGACTTAATTATTAAAGATTAAGAATTGTTCCAACATCAGGTTGCTGTCTTTAATCCAAAATCCAAAATCTAAAATCTAAAATCCTATGATTGCACTAATCAAACCCTTAGAACAATTAAGACGCAGAACTTCCCTCGGATGGCTGCAACTGAGTCACGACAAAGGGCGAATGCTCGTTGCAGTAGCAGGAATTGCCTTTGCTGACGTTTTGATGTTCATGCAGTTGGGCTTTCAAAATGCGCTTTACACCAGCAATACGCGGCTGCACCAAAGCTTGCAAACAGACTTAGTTTTGATTCACCCCCAAGCGCGAAATTTGATTAATTTGTCTTCCTTCCCCAGGCGCCGATTGTATCAAGCAATGAACGTACCGGGCGTGAAATCAGCCGAACCGCTTTACGTGAAAATTGCTAACTGGAAAAATCCCGAAACTCGGCGCGAAACGTCGCTGATGGTGGTGGGTTTCAATCCGAATCGCCCTGCGTTTGCGCTTCCCGAAGTTAACCAAAATTTGAACGCGATTAAATTGCCGGATACCGTGTTGTTCGATCGAGCTTCTAGGGGAGATTACCAAGGGACGATCGCGCAAATCGATCGAGGAAAAGCTGTTAAAGCTGAGGTAGAGCGGCGCACGATTAACGTCAGCGGTTTATTCACAGTTGGAGCATCTTTTGCCGCCGACGGTATTTTGATGACTAGCGATCAAAATTACCTGCGCCTGTTTGCGAGACAAAACGCCGCGAGTGTTAATGCCGGATTAATTCAACTGCAACCGGGTGCTGACCCCGTGGAAGTTCAACAAGTTTTAAAAGCATATTTGCCGCCGGATGTCAAGGTATTAACAAAACAAGAATTTATCGATTTTGAGAAAAACTATTGGGCTAAGAATACTGCGATCGGCTTTGTGTTTAATTTAGGCGTCGCGATGGGTTTTGTAGTAGGAGTAATTATTGTTTATCAAGTTCTCTCAACCGATGTCAGCGACCACATGGGAGAATACGCTACTTTCAAAGCGATGGGCTACCGCAATGTTTATTTACTGGGCATCGTTTTTGAACAAGCTCTAATTCTTTCTGTCCTCGGTTTTTTGCCAGGAGTAGGAGTTTCTTTCGGACTTTATTCTTTAACTCGCAAAGCTACAAACTTACCCCTTTATATGACGCTGCTTAGAGCATTTATAGTATTACTTTTGAACGTGATTATGTGTACTATTTCGGGAGCAATTGCCACTCGCAAGCTGCAATCAGCCGATCCAGCAGATATGTTTTAAGGGAAAATGAAGAATATCATGTCCTCACGATTAACCATAATATTCCGGTCGGAGCGGGTTTTTGAGATGGTCAATTATTGGCCGGTATTGTTGGTGAACCCGCCCCTACAAAAATCGAGGTCGCTCGACCGGACATGATATAAGTGAGTCTGAAGGACACTAAATCCGGGTTATAAAACACTTTATCATACTCGGTGATTGAAACCTTTCCTACACAAATGAAGTCCGCCTCCGCAGACTAAAAAATAAAGGGGTATTAAAGCTAAATTTGGTAGAAATTCCTGAGTGCCAACATATTTTTTGTCAACTTATTTTCTTCTTTTTACTCGGCTATTTAGGCGATGTAAGCGATGAATCATTCAATCTCAAACCTCAAACCAAGAAGTTATGAATTCTACTACTCTCGACCCGACAACCAACGCCTTACAGATTCCTTCACCTATAATTTCCGCGCACCAACTCGACCACTACTTCGGTCAAGGTCAACTGCGAAAACAGGTACTTTTTGACATTAATCTCGACATTAATGCAGGTGAAATCGTGCTGATGACGGGGCCTTCTGGTTCTGGAAAAACTACGCTTTTAACTTTGATTGGCGGACTGAGATCCGGTCAATCGGGAAGTCTCAAAATAATCGGTCAAGAAATGTGCCATGCGAGTTCAGACCAATTGGTAAAGGCGCGACGCAAAATTGGCTATATTTTTCAGGCGCACAACTTGCATCGCAGTTTGACAGCGCTACAAAACGTGCAGATGGGTTTGGAAGTTCACGGGAATTTGTCGCGTTCCCAAATGCGTGATCGCTCTGCAAAAATGCTAGAGTTAGTAGGACTGGAACAGCGGATTAACTATTATCCAGATGATTTGTCTGGAGGACAAAAACAAAGAGTTGCGATCGCCCGCGCTTTGGTCAGTCAACCGCAAATTGTTTTAGCTGACGAACCAACAGCCGCCCTGGACAGCAAATCCGGTCGCGAAGTGGTGAATTTGATGCAGCAACTAGCCAAAGAACAGGGTTGTACTATTTTGTTAGTAACCCACGATAACCGAATTTTGGATATTGCCGATCGCATCCTTCACATGGAAGATGGAAAATTAGCCTAATTTTTAAATTTCCGAAGAATAGACATCCTATCTAATCCGTTGACATCGGAATTATTATCTCTCTCTTCTCTTTCTCTGTGTCCTCTGTGCCCTCTGTGGTTTAATCATTTCGATACAACCGGAATAGACATCACCCATAACTACCCCATTTTCAATTTTGGATGTCAAAATTTAATCCAAAATTCCCAAACTCGAATCTAAACTCGTCCTTGAACTTTTGACTAATTGCTAACCACCAATCCTTGCCGGTAAATTCCCAAATTTTGCAGGTACATTGCTTCGAGTTTGGGCATCGACGATTCTACAGAACCACCATAACGGCGAAAAGAAGGCCAGATGTAAGCGAGTTTTCTGACTGCTGGCTCCAATCGACCCGCTTCTATATCTTCTAATGCACCTTTTTCTCGGATTAACTCTATAGCCATCCAATCTTGATTTTCTGGGCTGAAATCGCGGACGCCAAATTTTTTGGCAAATCTGTCCCAAGTGGTGCTCAGAAACTGATATCGCCCCGCTGCGTCGGAACAGAGTTTTTTGCCGTAGCGACGGCCGCACCTCATTTCTCTGGGATGATCTTGAAAGCTGACAAATTTCGTGCCGGTGTACTGGGTGCGGTAGCCGTCGGGGCTAGCGGTTCCTTCGGCGGCTGCGATGGTGTCGAGAAAGGCTTTGACTCGACGTTCGGGGCTGATGTTATCGAGTCTGCTATCGAGTCTGGGCTCTGGTGAATTCTGGGTTGGAGTTTCGGGCGATCGATCGCGATCGATGTTATTCTCTCGTTTGTCTGGTGAGTCGATCGTCGCAACTTCCGGCAGCCGTTTCGGGGCGGGCGAGCTTCCTGCCGAGACCGATTGTCCCCACAGTCTCGGCGTCATTCTACCTAAGAAAAAGCACAAACAGATTAAGAAACCCCAAGAGAGTTGAAAACGAAGGCGTTTAGACCGATTCCGGCGCAGAACCGGCCACCGGTGAAGGGGGAGTGTTGCGGGCAAAATTTTCGTTTGCTGGCCGAAGGCGAACAGCGATTTCAGCGCTAGCAAGGTTTGCTGGTAGAAACGCGGTGGAAGTTTCCGAGCTCTCATCGCTGCTGCGAAAGTCTCGACATCAGTCAGAGTAACTTGTGCCAGCGGTTTTGCGACAAACACTCGAAAATGGTTGGCCGCCTGCCAGCTAAAGCGCCGGTTGCGGGGGGATTTGCGGTTTACCCACAGGCGAATTAGCTCCATGTCTGACATAGGGAGCAGGTGGCTTCCCAGATGTTTTGATGCGTACAAAAGTACCTCCTGATATCAGTTCAGGTTGAAATATCCCAGTTTGTGGACTTGAGATTGGTTTCACCTTTGAAATTGGGGACTGGCAAGGAAAAAAATCTCTTTCGGGGCGATCGCAAACTTCAAATTTTTCGGTCATCACCGAAGGGGAGCGACAGGGATCAAGATAAACTGGTTTCAACCATATCCAGTGATACTACTAAGTGTTCGCCCGGTCAAGTTCACGGGCAGATTTGGCGATGGGTTGAGTCTAAAATTTAGTGATTCCACAGGTCTCGCCGTCCCAACTGACATAGGTTTCAAGGTGCTGGCATTCGGCTGACTCAAAAGTGAGCGATCGCATTTTTTGTATCTAATATTAAGAATTCTGTCGGTGTTTGGACCCGGAGGATTCCTCAGCTTGAATGCTGAGCAAATTTTTGCGTTTTGCCAGCATCAGGGAACCGTAGCGGTTAGCCCAAACTTGAGTAAACTCAGCACCTAAGAAGAGAATCTGAGCTGAATAATTGATCCAAAGTAAGATAATCACGAACGAGCCAGCAGCACCGTAGGTAGAGGCAATACCGCTACCTCCTAGGTAAACTCCAATTAAGGATTTGCCGATCGTAAACAGCATTGAGGTGATGGCGGCGCCGATCCAAACATCATTCCAGGCAAGATGGACATCGGGCAAAACTTTGTAAATTAAAGCAAAAAGCAGCGTAACTACGCCAAAGGAGAGAGCAAAGTCCACAATCTGCCAAATACCCACTGGTAAGTGCAGCAAGCCGTTCAACCAAAAGCTGACGGCCGCTAAAACGGCGCTCAGGACTAAAGATACTAGCAGTAGAAAGCCTATGCCTAAAATCATTGCAAAAGACAATACGCGGTCTTGCAGAAATCCCCAGATCCCGCGTCCGGGAGGCGGTGAAACATTCCAAATAGTATTGAGGGCTTCTTTGAGATTAGTAAACACATTGGAAGCCCCCCACAAAAGTGTAGCGATACCGAGTAAAGTAGCAATCATTCCCGACTTTGGTTCGGAGGCTTTGAGGATGAGTTCTTGGATGGTTTCGGCGCCATCTTTGCCGATTAAACTTTGGAGTTGACCGACGATTTGACCTTGGGCTGCGTCTGCACCAAAGACTAAACCGGCGATCGCAATTACGATAATTAGCAGCGGGGCCAGGGAGAAGACTGTGTGATAGGCTAGGGCGGCTGCTAGGGTTGGCGCTCTATCTTCTTGCCATTGAGTAAAAGTTTCTTTGAGCAGGGATATGACTGTTTTTAATTTCACGGCATTTGGTTTCCTTATACTTAGAGTATAAAGAATTATACTAGGTTAAGAGTTTTTTAGCCTCAGCCACAAGATAGATTTATCGATTAGCAAATTCGGAAGATTATTTTTATGTCAGATTCCCACACAACTGTTAACAACACCGAGGTAAAACTGTCCAAAAAAGCAATTTCTTGGGCAAAAATTAGCGCATTAGTAGGGGTGGTCAATTTTTTGCTGGTGCTTTTTCATTTCAGTTACCTTCAGTTGCGCCCTATTTATCAGAGCTATTTTCCGGGTTTAGTTAAAATTTATGACCCGATTAAAGGCATTGATTCGAGTTTGCTAAATCCCGAATATTTGAAAAGTGCTGACCAGTTTTGGCGAATAGATACGTTTTTTATTGGTTTTTTTGGGGCGGAATTTTTGATTAAAAGTTTGTTCCACACCCGCCGTAAACCGGGGGTAACTTGGTTTGATTTTGTGCTGAGGCGCTGGTACGAGGTGTTTCTGGTGATGCCGATTTGGCAGGGGTGGCGGATTCTGCCAGTATTGGTGCGGCTGCACAAGTCTGGTTTGGTGAATCTCGATCACGTAGTTGCTCAAGTTACCTATGAACCGGTGGCTTATTTAGCCAATACGATGTCGGAATACATGATGGTGCGGTTTATCAATCAAGCTAAAAGTTCGATCAAACAGGGCGACGTGGCGCAGATGTTGCTGGCGCAGCAGCCGTACCTTCACGTCAATCAGGAAAATACGATCGAACAAATTACCAAACGGATTTTGGATCTGACAATTTACAAAGTTTTGCCACAGGTGCAACCGGATTTAGAAGAATTGCTGCACCACAATTTGGAAACAACAATCAAACAGTCTGATTTCTATCAAATCCTGCAAACTTTCTCTCCGATTAATATTTTGCCGACGGAGATGACTGAACAGCTAGCAAATTATTTAGCTCAAACTGCGGTGGATGTGGTAGCTACTACTTATGAAGACGATAAAGGTAGAAAAATTCTCGATAATTTCAGCCAAGAATTTAATCAAAGTTTACGGCGGGAATTGCAAGATGAGAAAACTCTCGCGGAATTGCAGTCGCTGCTGTCGGATTTGTTAGAAGAAGTGAAGTTGAATTACATTCAAGGCGGGTTGAAGTCCGATCCGGTGCAGACTTTTACGGAAATTAACTCGCTCCGGGGAGTAAGGGAGAGTTGATACTGCAATGAGTTCCGGTGTTGTGAATTAGATTCTTTTTTTTTACTCGCATCTTGCACCATTGTCAAGAACAGGCCGAAAAGCCTGTTCCACAAGAGATGAATTTTCTTGTGGAACAGGCCGAAAAGCCTGTTCCTAAAAAAGTAATTGAGAATGGTGCAATATCTCAGTTAAAACGAACCCCGAAGACGCCAAGGGCGCGAAGGAAGAGAAGAGAAAGAGTTCACAAGTTCTACGGGTAAGGTGTGCAATGCACACCTAGGAATATGGGTAGTGGGGATATCCGAAATGTCGGGGGATAAACCTATCTGAGTCCCAAGCTAAAATAAAAGCATGAACATAAAACATCTATCATATTAGATATCTATCTTGAACAACCTTACTTGCCTGGAAATAGAAGTAGCCCAAACAATGCTGAGTTTAGCAATGTTGGTGGGCTTAACACTTTTAATCGCCTTTTTTGTGGCGTCAGAACTAGCATTAGTATCAGCCGATCGCCATCAAATCCGCCAACTCGCCCACTTGCACGATCGCCCAACCGCCAAAACCGCCCAACTCGTCCACCAAGCTCAAAACAACATACCGCATTACCTGTCTGTGACTCAAACTGGCACAACAGCAGGGAGTTTGCTGTTGGGTTGGTTGGGTGAGGGAGCGACTGTACACTGGATTGAACCGTGGATCGACAAATTGCCGATCGGTCATTTTTCTGCCGTGCTGACTGCTCATTCGATCGCAGTTCCCGTAGCTTTTATCTTAGTAACTTACGTAGAAATAGTCTTAGGAGAACTAATCCCCAAAGTATTAGCAACCCACGCCCCAGAACGTACCGCTTTGCTGCTGATGCCGGCCCTCGAACTCTGCTCAAAATTACTGTGGCCGCTGCTAGTAATTCTCAACGGTACCGTGTGGCTGCTGACTGGTTGGATTACCAGTAAAGAGTCTCAACCGCTGGTGTCATCTTCCCAGGCAACTTTCGTTCAAAAAGATGCTCATTCGGCACTCATTTCTGGCCTATGGGAAGTGACAGCAGTTAACGAAAAACTAGGGTTAAACCTGCCAACTAACCAAGCTTACCAAACAATCGCCGGATTCGTAATCCACAATTTAGGTAAAATGCCCAATCAAGGCGATCGGCTATTGTGGGGCGAGTTAGAAATAGAAGCAGCAAATGTAGTAGAAGGCAGTTTAGAAACAGTGCTAGTGCGTCAGGTAACTCGCCCTTTGTTTGAGACTCAGCAGCCAGAACTTGTGTTAAATTGATCCTAAATCAGGCTTAAATACTTCCTCGATCTATGTATGTGAGGTTGTAATTAGTCGCTCAGTGCGACAATGTACCAGAAATCTGCAGATTGGATAAAGCACAGTTTATGAGGTGGATATGCTGAAAACACTTTGGGCTACTGTTCGACAAGGGAAAATAGAACTGCTGGAGTTATCAGAGTTACCCGAAGGGGCAAAAGTATTAGTAACAGTTTTACCTGATGAAGAAGCTGAGTTTTGGCTTCAAGCCAGTCAAACATCACTAGATACAGTTTGGGACAATACTGAGGATTCAGATATTGGCTTAATTTAACCTTTTCCAGATATATTCATAGCGCCTATAGACGCTTTTTAGTATTTCCTGGGAAACTTCTGTATCTTTGACACAGGTTATGATAGCGGAATCTTTACAATCCATATCGCCAAGAACATAAATTCTCAGATGTTTTGGAATAGCATTGTAAGCTTCTCGCAAGCTACTTTTATTTTCTTTTGTTGGGAATGTTAGGAATTTAGCAAAGGCTTGAACACAAGTATCTGCAACTGTTTGCTTTCCCTGAAGCTGAGCGATGGTATCTTCTACTTCTTTTACAAACTCATCAATCTCTATATAATAAAACTCTAAAGTCGAATTTCCGTAGTAGAGATGGTGACAGCTTATCCTCGCACCCTTGGGAACTTGGGTAACAACCCATCCCTCGGCAACTTTGGTTTTGAATTCCTCAAAGTTAACCCATTCCCAACAATCGATCATACCGTCTTCAAAAACTCGGATGATGGTTTGGTAGTAGTCGCCGTTGTGTATAAAGGCCGACAACCCTTTACCCCGAATTATTTCTCCATTTTCACCGTTTCTATATAATTGAAGCATTTCTTTTGCCCTTAACAATCAAGCGTATTCCAGTAGGGAAACGGCACTGCCGTCTCCTCTTACGGACACGGCGCCGTGCCCAAGGGGTGTCAACTTAAGGTAAAACCCATAGTCCGGCAAGGGTTGAAACCCCTGCCTCAAAGCGAAAGTCCTCTCAAAGAGGACTAATGAGTTAAGAATTCTTCTTCTCAGTCCTCTTTCAGAGGACTTTCGCTATTAGACAGGGAATTCATTCCCTGGCGGACTGCCGGGTGAGCGGGAGAACTGGCGGACTAAAAGCTTAAGTTGACACTAATGGGCAGTGCCGTTTCCCTACAGATATCGCCTACTCCGCCTTCGTTTAGTTCACAGCCACCTTCACCGCACCCCCAACCAACTGCTCGTAATCCGCCAACAACCACGGAGGCAAACAAGTATTCGCATCCTGAACCTGCAACTGTCCAGGGCGACAATACAGCATCGCCGCCAACAAATTATTCACAGCTTTAGGCGCTCCAAACCCTTTACTCAACTCAACAACCAACGAGTTAAAAAACTCGCGATCGCTCTCATGCAGCGGCTCGTTAATAAACCCGCTGCCCAACATTGCTTTGTAACCCTTGCCAAAATCGCTCCGGTACAAAAGTTCCAGTTGTTCCCCGGAAACGCTCAGCCACAAATCTGCAATTTGCTTGCGAATCTCCCGCAAATCTGCTATTGCCAATTCAGCCGTCGGATCGATTTCATAAAAATTGACCGCAGCAGTTAATTGATTGAGAAACTGCGGCAGATAATCTTGTTTGACAAGTGTTGGTTCTGTTGTCGTAAATGCGCTTTCAAACACCTTTTCGTAATCTTCAACCAACCACTGGGGCAAGCGGGTGCGAGCATCGGGAACCCGCATTTTACCGGGTACAAAATACAGCATCGCCCCCAGCAGAGCATTGATAGCTTGAGGCTGCACCAACCCTTTGCTAATTTCGGTCAATTGCTGCAAAAATTTTTGTTCTGCTTCAGTCATTGCTTCTGCTTGCAAGCCACATCCGAGTATTGCTTGATATCCCTTGCGAACTTCTCCTCGGTAAAAAGTTTCGAGTTTCTCTGAAGGAACAGTCAGCCAAAAATCTGCCATTTGTTTTCTGATTTGGCGGAGTTCCAAAACAACCGATTCGTCAGACGGATCGATGCGGTAAAGATTGACGCATCCTAACAGTTGATTCGCAAATTGCGGGGATTGAATATATTGAGCGAGCAAGTCAGAAGTGGACTCAGACTTGACGGTGGCTTCCATCTCAAAAACTTGTTCGTAATCCCCAATTAACCAGTGCGGCAAACGGTTGCGAGCGTCGGGAATTCGCATGGTTCCCGGCGGGAAATACAGCATCGCGGCAAGCAAGGCATTGACAGCTTTGGGATGCACTAATCCTTTGCTAATCTGGGTTAATTGCTGCAAAAATATTTGCTCGCTTTCGATCATCGCTTGACGTTGAAAATCGCTCTTGAGCAGGATTTGATAGCTCTTACCTGAAGCGCTTTTGTAGGCTGCTTCGAGGTTTTCGGTGGGAAGGTTCAGCCAAAAATCAGCGATTTGTTTGCGGATTTGACGCAATTCGGATATTGCTGAGATGTTTGAGGAGTTTCTCTGATAAAGGTTGACGGTGTTCGAGAGAATCTCGTCCAAAGCTGGCTGCTTGGGAATGCTATCCTGTAAGTTGCGCGATGCTTCCAGGTGGCTGGTTTGCCAGTTGCCAAAGAGTTCTTGGAATAATTTGCCGATCGCCCCAGAGTATGCAACACTGTCAAAACAAGCCGGATTAGCTTGCATTTTTTGCTGAATTTCCTGCCGTTTTTGCTGCCGCAATTGCGGGTTAGTGCCGAGGGTAACGGCTAGCTGAATGTAAGATGCTTCGCTATTGGCAATTAAATCAGGCATTTGCAGTTCCCGCAGCATCGCCGAACCTTGGCGGAAGCGCAAAGCATTTCCTTCCACAACCACCGCCGGCAATCCTACTTGCAAAGGATCAATTAACGATGTTGCCCCAGCATAAGGATAGGAATCGAGATAAACATCTGCTAGCTGCAAAAATTCTTTCACATCCGCGCGGCTTGGCAGTTGTTTTACGAACCGCAAGCGGTTGTTATTGACGCCGTATTTAGCGCAGGCAGCGTTCAGATTGTTGACAAAAGGTGTCGCCGGATAGGTGCGAGTCCAAGCCGGCCCGAAGGGATATAAAATCAAGATTGAATCGGGTACAGCAGCTAGAATTTTTACCCAACTCTCTCTCAACTCCGGCAGAATTTTGTAGAAGTTGGCGCCGGAGATAAAAACGGTTGTATTGTCTGAAATTCCCAGACTTTGGCGCGTAGGTTTAACTGTAGCAACTTCGGATTCTGTTGCGTATTTGAAACAAAAACCGCTGCCTTCGAGAACAGCCAACTGTTCGCGATATTGTTCTTGATAACTAGCATCTGGCGCGGTAAATTGACCTGCGATGTAGTAATCCATGTGCCGGATTCCCGTGGTTGTCGGGGAACAGAAAGATGTAGTTTGTACCCGCGCTAAACGGTGGATTGCTAGTGAAGTCAGCGGTTTGTTAATAGCTGTTAAATTCGTACCGAAAAACAGGATATCTAAGTCGTCGGCGCGGATTGTTTTGACTTGCGATGCAAAGTCTTTCGGGAGTGCAACCAGTTTGTCGGCGCGACTTTGACAGTATTGTTCTAATTGGTGGCCGCTGGTGTTGAGCGCGTACAGGTATATCTCGAACTGGTTGCGGTTTAAATGCTCGAAAACCGGGATGGTAGCGAAGGTTTCGGTTTGGGGCGTGAAATGGTCGTTGATGATGCCGAGGCGGATTTTTGTCCGATTTGGCGATCGCGCCGGGAAGATACAATCAATTGAACTGCCGCGATTTTTTAGCGAAAACTCAATAATTTCCGCCCGTTTGGTGTAAATATCGCGCAGGTTTGCCGTGGCAAAATACACCGGGATAAAGTTCGCAACTTGCGAGAAAAATAAGGCAATATTTTGCCAAAGTTGCGAATCGGGATTGGTGAATATATTGCTATGAATGTAATTCACCCATCTTTGCATAAATTCATAGTAGTTGTCTGCTTCTCCAACTGTTTGAAACAGGTTGGGACTGCCAAACATAAATTTGAGATAGTCATTGGCAAACCAGTTGGGAATTTGAGCGCGCTCGTACTTAATCTGCAATTGATCTGCACGTCGGTAAAGCATCGCTGCTAGCAGGTAATTGATGGCTTTTGGCTCATTAAATCCTTTGGCAATATTTGCAGCTACTTCATTAACAAAACTCTGTTCTGCGTGGGTTAGCGGTTCATCTTTAATGTCGCTCTTCAGGAGTATCTGATGTGCCTTACCTGCATCGCCAGCATAGGCATTTACCAGTTGAGCGGGGGGCAGATTCAGCCAATAATTGGTAAGTTGCGTACGACATTGGCTGATGTTAGCGAGGCTTACTGGGTTAGACTGGTCTTTTTGATACTCTCCCAAGTATTGAGATAGCGAATTTAAAAGTTGCGCTATTTTGTTTTCGGGAACTAATTCATCAGCTATTAAGTAGCTATGTTGCTGCAAAATTTCCTCTGACCAACGGACTTCTTCGGGTTGGTAAAGTTGAGAGTGCAGGTGAATAATGAGGGCTCTCATTAAGTATAATTTTGCGCGAACGCTAGCCATTTTTTGGGTTCGGCTAGAGCCGTCACCGTGCTGCCTATAATAGAGATAAGGCTTAGGTAATCGATACCCTAACCAGCCTTTTTCATAGGCCGACACCCAAAATTCCCAGTCTTCACATCCCAGCTTCATCACTTTTTTTAACCCGCCTACTTCCTCGAAAATTCCCTTTCTAAATAAAGAACTAACGGGAGCTTGATTGTCTCTCAAAAACCTATTGGGATCGAAATCACCGTGGATAACTAAATCACAGTTGGCTCCGAAGTGCTGCATATCTGTATAGACAAAACCCACCTGCGGTTTTGCTAATAAAATTTCCAAGCACTCCTCTAGAAAATTCGGATGAATTCGATCGTCAGCATCTAGGAATAAAATAAACTTTCCTGACGACTGCTGAACGCCAACATTTCTCGAATCAGCGGGCCCCGTGTTGGGTTTATCTATGAGGCGAATCGATGTTTGAGGATACAGTTGAATTAAATAATTTGCGAAGTTGCTGGTATCATCCGTGCTGCCGTCATTGACAATTATGCACTCCCAGTTTTGATAAGTCTGACTGACAACACTTTCAACAGCTTCTCTGACATATTTCGCGTGATTGTAGCACGGGATAATTACGCTGATAAGTGGCTGTGGGGGTGTGCGATAAGGTAACGCATTCAGTTCCGAGGCAAAAACCGAGACAGGAACCGAAGAAATATGTAGGATCCCTCGTTGGCGGATGCCGTATTCATCCCATATTTGGTAAGCTTCTTGCTGGGATAATTGCGATCCATGTTCCAAACCTTGTTGATTTTTATAGTACAAACCGAGAATTTCGGGCAAGTGGACAATATTTTCGCTTTTGCCAATCCGCAGCCAAAATTCGTAATCGCCAGCAGCCGTAAATTCGGTTCGGAAATAGCCGTATTTTTCGTGCAGCGATTTTCTCCACATCGGTTGGGAACCAATAATGCAGCGCCGTTCGAGTTCGCTGTAGTCAAAGGCTGGCCAATTCCAACGCTTTTCTGCTTGGGTTTTTGCAAAAGTATCGTTCGCTGTGTTGGTGATTAATTGGTCAGCATAAACCAGACTTACTGGGGAATTTTCATCCAAGTATTTCGCCATGAATTCTAGGGCATCGGGGCGGTGTCTGTCATCGGTGTTAGCATTAGTTATGTAAGCTCCGCGCGACATCTTAATGCCTCGATTCCAGGCTGCATATAATGTTTCGCGGTCAGAAGTGCGATCGTACACAATATTCGGATATTTCGCTTGAAATTCCCGCACAACAGACTGTTCGTTTTCTTGGGAACCGCTGTCAATTACTATGATTTCGAGTTGGCCTTGTTTGTACAGCGTTTGCTCTACCAAGTCCTGCAAGCAGCCGCGGATAAATTTTTCGGAATTGTAAGTAGAAACGATCGCAGATACTTTAAAAGCGGACGGGACAGGCTGGGAGTTCTCACCATTCCCGAATTCCCTCTGCAAAGCTGCATCAGTTTGCTGTTGAACGGAAGCATTCTCCGAATGTGCGCGATCGGCTACTTGAACCAAAGCTGAACTAACAATTGCAGCCATTTTCGACCAGGAAAACTTCTTAGCTTGCTCTAAACCCGCCGCAATTAATGAGTTGCGGACACCGGGATTCTGTATTTCCCGCAAAGCATTGACAAGCCCAATAACATCATCTCCATTTACATAAACCGCTGCTTTTCCTGCTACTTCAGGAATCGAACCGTTTGGACAGGTGATGACTGGACAACCGCAAGCCATTGCCTCAAGGACTGGCAACCCAAAGCCTTCATATTTCGACGGATAAACTAACACTGAAGCACCAGAATAAGCAGCTCTCAGTTCGCTGTCGCTTAGTTGCAGCGTGTGGACAGTATTCCCAGAACAGTACAATTTCAACTCTGGTTCTAATGCAGGTTTGCCACCTGCACAGACTATATCAAAGTCAAACTTGTTGGCAAGTTGAGAAAAGGCTTTGAAGAATAATATTCCGTTCTTGTAACCATGCCAGCCTACCCTTTCGCCTACCAAAAGAAAATAGGGCTTGGTAATGCTGTATTTTGACTTAAAGCCTGAAATTTCTTCTCTATCGGATGGCGAAAAATTGGCATCAATGCCACAGTGCGCTACAGCGACCGAATTTGAAGAAATCTGCGGAAAAACCTTTACTAAATCGCGGGCTGTATTTTCGGAAATGGTGATGTAGGCCGAGGCGTGGCGGATACCGCAATGCTTTTCTCTCCACTCGGAATGACCAATATTTTGCCCCATCAACTCTGGGATCATGTCATAAGCCATGAAGACCGATCGCGTTGACAAAGGCGTTGTATAATAAGTAGAAATAAATAAATCGGCTTTTTCTTCATCGCAGATTTGTTGGAGCATTTGGCGGTCAGCATCGGTTTGGCTGTAGTCGTAGCGAGCTACATTCCGGTACTGAATGCCGGGAATTTTGGGGGCGGTTCCCGCTCTGTCAAGAACTATAATTTGTTTGGCAAAACCATTTTCTGCCCAGTTTTCTAGCAGCGATTTCCAGACGCGACCAATGCCCGTGCTGTTGAGCTGAAAAAATACGCCGTCTATCACAATTTTTCTACTTGTTTTAGTAGGAGGCATGGCTGCGGGAGTTATCATTGATTTGCGGTTCTCTCTGTCTGCGATTTTTCTCAGGGCTTCCTCGTAATCCTGTTGGAGTAATGAGGGTTTTTTCAATTCCGGCTCTTTGTAAGATGATAAGCTATGAAAAAGTTGAGGCTGAATTTTCTTGTCTGAAAAAATATGCAAAGAATCGCCGTTAGAGTAAAAGTTTAAATTAAATTTTTCGGCAATTATCGAGAGTGCCTTGCTGGTATAAATAGAAATGTGCTGACCTTCATCTAGCGCATAGTACCACCATTCGCTGGGCTTGGGATTGTTGGCTGGCAGCAGTTTGGTACTGAATAAAATATTGCGGGAAAATTTGAAGATTTTTTGGATCTCCTCCAGCGGCTTAACAAAATGCTCAAATACTTCAAAAGCTGTCACTAATTCGTAGCTGTAGCTGCTGTTTTCGTCTGCCTCAAATCCTTGAGAGAATATATTTTTACAATATTTGTCGTGCCAATAAAAATCAAATCCTAAATCTCTCATCATCCGAACAAATACACCGTATCCGCCCCCGTAGTCTAAAAATTTAGCGCTGTGATCGAACAAATTAAAAATAATATTATTGGCGGCGTTTGAGAACATCGTGCTTCTCGATAACATTCCCACGTCGCTGCTAGCTATGGCTTCTGAATAAGCCTCCTCAAGCCAGTAGGGTTCTTCCGTTTGAACAAAGCCGCAATTTGAGCATTGAAAATACTCGACGTTATATTTTTTTAGTACCCTAGCAGCAGCAAAGGTGTTGGTTGGAAAATCACAAATATTGCATTTCATTTTAATTATTTAAACTTACAAATTTATTCAAGTAACTGCCTGTGTTGGAATGCCGAATATTTATGAGACTTAACTAAGTTTATAATAGTCCTAAGTGATTGCAGTGCGATCGGCTAGACTGTTTTTATGCTGACGCTTGAACTCTTCGGACGGTTCCTCAAGGGTTTACCATATGGCTTGTGAATAAACAGGAACATTCCACAACAATATAGCCCTGACTCAGATATCTTATCAGGAATCAGCTCCCTAAAAATTACTGCGACTAAAGGCTTGACAATTTTTTATTTATGGTATAGGTAACTCGTGATTGCAGCACCCGCATCTCCTGACGACGCCCAGGGCTGTTCCGTTCCCACGACCTCACCTGAGACCGCCGCAGCATGGCCGGGAATCCTCACCACACAAAAACAAGTTACAATTACGTTAAGATTGATGAACATAAATAAAAAATCCCAAATCACAGGGACTAAAAATTAGGAGGATCGACCTCGGTGAATAAACGCTGGAGAAACGCTGGCCTGTACGCACTGCTGGCTATTGTAGTCATTGCCTTAGCAACGGCATTTTTTGACAAACAGCCCCCAAGTAGGGAAGTTTGGAAGTACAGTCAATTCATTCAGGAAGTCGAAGGCAAGAGAGTAGACAAAATAAATATCAGTTCCGATCGCAGCAAAGCCCTGGTCACAGCCCAGGACGGCAACAAGGTACTCGTTAACCTGCCCAACGACCCCGAACTGATCAACATCCTGACCAAAAATAACGTAGATATTTCAGTTCTGCCCCAAAGCGACGAAGGCTTCTGGGTAAAAGCCCTCAGCAGCCTGTTCTTCCCAATTCTGCTTTTGGTCGGACTGTTTTTCCTGGTGCGGCGCGCCCAAAACGGGCCCGGCAACCAAGCCATGAACTTCGGCAAATCCAAAGCTAGAGTCCAAATGGAGCCGCAAACTCAGGTGACTTTCGGCGACGTGGCTGGCATCGAACAAGCCAAGCTAGAGCTCGCAGAAGTCGTGGACTTCCTGAAAAATGCAGACCGCTTCACCGCAGTCGGAGCAAAAATTCCTAAAGGCGTGCTGCTAGTGGGCCCTCCCGGAACAGGCAAAACCCTGCTCGCAAAAGCAGTGGCTGGAGAAGCAGGCGTTCCCTTCTTCTCGATTTCCGGTTCAGAATTTGTGGAAATGTTCGTGGGTGTCGGTGCTTCCCGCGTCCGCGACTTGTTTGAACAAGCTAAATCGAACGCTCCTTGTATCGTATTCATCGATGAAATTGACGCCGTAGGCCGCCAGCGGGGAGCTGGTTTGGGCGGTGGTAACGACGAACGGGAACAAACCCTGAACCAGTTGCTGACAGAAATGGACGGCTTTGAGGGTAATACTGGCATCATTTTGATTGCTGCTACGAACCGCCCCGACGTGCTCGATGCGGCGCTGCTGCGTCCGGGTCGCTTCGATCGCCAAGTTGTGGTCGATCGCCCCGACTTCGGAGGTCGCCTAGAAATTCTCAACGTTCACGCCCGCGGCAAAACTTTGTCCAAAGACGTGGACTTGGAAAAAATCGCCCGCCGGACACCCGGTTTCACAGGTGCGGATTTGTCCAACCTACTCAACGAAGCAGCAATTTTAGCCGCCCGTCGCAACTTGACCGAAGTCTCGATGGATGAAGTCAACGATGCGATCGACCGCGTGCTCGCCGGCCCAGAAAAGAAAGACCGCGTGATGAGCGAAAAGCGCAAAACTTTGGTAGCTTACCACGAAGCCGGTCACGCTTTAGTCGGCGCGCTGATGCCCGACTATGACCCCGTGCAGAAAATTAGCATTATCCCCCGCGGCCGCGCTGGTGGTTTGACTTGGTTCACACCCAGCGAAGATCGGATGGATTCTGGCTTGTATTCTCGGTCTTACTTGCAAAATCAAATGGCGGTAGCTTTGGGCGGCCGCATTGCTGAAGAAATTGTCTTCGGCGAAGAAGAAGTAACCACTGGCGCGTCGAACGACTTGCAGCAAGTGGCAAGAGTAGCGCGGCAAATGGTGACTCGCTTCGGAATGAGCGATCGGCTAGGCCCTGTAGCTCTCGGTCGCCAACAAGGCAATATGTTCATGGGTCGCGATATCATGGCCGAACGCGATTTCTCTGAAGAAACCGCAGCCACGATCGACGATGAAGTGCGTTTGTTGGTAGAACAAGCTTACCGTCGCGCTAAAGATGTACTCGTCGGCAACCGCCACGTCCTTAATGCTTTGGCAGATATGCTAGTTGAAAAGGAAACTGTGGATGCGGATGAATTGCAAAATTTGTTAGCTAATAGCGATGTGAAAATGGCGACGATCGCCTAATCAATTTTGGATTTGGGATTTTGGATTTTAGATTAAATCTAAAGTTTGAAATCGATAATGGGGGTGATTCTGGGATTGTCTGGAATCGCCCCGATTTTTTTATGAGTGCGATCGATCGATCGATTTTAGATTTTAAATTTTGGATTTTAGATTAAATCTAAAGAATGATATTATGTCCGGTCGCTTCGCCCGAAATCAGGTAGGGGCGGGTTCACCAATAATATCGGCCAATAATTGACAATCTCAAAAACCCGCCCGGCCGGGATATTACGGTCAATCGATCGGACATGATATCAGACATTCAGCATACCTTTTTCCAGCAGCTAGCGCTTAAATTCTTCCCAGAGAAATCTTGGTTCATCTTTTCTAGATTCAATAATCACACAGTCCTCAACATCCTCCCAGATATCGTCTGGGTACTGGAAGTCAAGCAGCACCACGACTTTTTAGCCTTGAGACTCAACTAATATCAAATCCGTATTATTCATCTCTCTCTTCCCTTTCTCTGTATCCTCTGTGTCCTCTGTGGTTTCATCATTCCGATACAACAGGAATTGATATAAAAACTGAAAATCTGTCGGTTCGCCGCATTCAGCCAGCACGTCAGCTCAAAAATCTCTGTGATTTTTGAGGTCAACAATTGCAGCGGTTTTGTTGCCTAGATTGTCCGTTAAAAATTGAACGCCGCACATATTGTAAATTGCCATATATCGAAGTTAGCAACCTGTATTAAAATTAGATGCGAGTCACAATCATATGAGTTTACAATTTGGGAGCCTTCCCAAATCTAAAATCTAAAATCTAAAATCTAAAATTGTATGAATCATCAATCTTGGTTGACACTACTAAAAAAACACCGGGCGATCGCAGTCATCCGTTCCTCCGAAAAAGAACTCGCTCGGCAGATGGCATCATCGGTAGCAGCAGGAGGAATCCAGTTTATTGAAATTACTTGGAATACCCACAAATCTGCTGAATTAATTGCCGAACTCCGCTCCGAATTCCCTACTTTTAGTATTGGAACCGGTACTTTATTAAACTTAGAAGAGTTGCAACAAGCAATAGACTGCGGCGCTCAATTTCTGTTTACTCCGCACACCGATTTAGCTATGATTAAAACAGCCGTTGACGCCGGAGTGCCGATCGTCCCCGGTGCTTTTTCTCCCACGGAAATTGTAACCGCGTGGCAAGCAGGCGCTACCTGCGTTAAAGTGTTTCCGATATCGGCTTTGGGAGGCGCGGCTTACCTGAAAAGCCTGCAAGGCCCCCTGGGAAACATTCCTTTAATTCCCACTGGCGGGGTGACGCTGGAAAATGCGAAAGTATTTATTGACGCCGGGGCGATCGCCGTTGGTTTAGCCGGAGACTTATTTCCTAAACACTTAGTGGAAAATAGCGATTGGCGGGCGATCGTCCAAATTGCCCAAACTCTCTCCCAAAACTTAACAACTTGTTAAGCCCTGTTTCCAAATCCAACATTTCAAATCTAAAATCTAAAATAGGACAAGCCAATCTAAAATCTAAAATCTAAAATCTAAAATAGTACGAGGTGTGAGAAATGAACAGCATTATCAACTCAACTTACTTCCGCCGCGCTGGAACTTTCTGTGCCGGCTGCGCCCTCACTTTTGCTGCATTCTGCGGCGGTTCAATGACCGCATTTGCCAGCGAACAGCACAACATAATTGCCAATAAAATTATGCTGTTGCAGCAATCCAGCGAACGCTGGATTGAAATAGATTTGTCAAGACAAAGGTTAATAGCTTGGGAAGGAAATACACCTGTTTACGCGGTGATTATTTCCAGCGGCAAATCATCGACTCCCACCCGCACGGGAACCTTTGCCGTTCAAACCAAGCACCGCGTTACTAGAATGACTGGGGATGACTACGACGTGCCCGACGTTCCCTATACAATGTATTACGACGGAGGCATGGCAATTCACGGCGCTTACTGGCACAATTTGTTTGGCAATCCCGTTACTCACGGCTGCACAAATGTAGCTGTCAATCACGCTAAATGGCTATTTGAATGGGCTTCGGTGGGAACACCCGTGGTGGTGCACAAATCTCAGGTTTAGGGAATTGGGCATAGTCGAACATTATTAGAACTGATGCACCGGTGGTCAGAAACCGGGTTTTTTTGGGAAATACTGCGTTACAGCCGTAGATTCGGTCAAAAACCCGGTTTCTTCGATCGGAGTTCATCAGTTCTGGTTTTTGTAGCTTGCTTACTTCATTACTGCCTTCAAGCACAATCCCAATTATATAAAACCTTACTAAAATCTAATTCTCTTAGTGCTGATTCATCAATAAAAAAGTTACCTACACCAGTGTCTCCCCACATGATATCTACTGTCTCATTGCAATCGGTATCCATTTGCAATAGAAGAATGTCTAGCTTTTGTTTTTGCTCGGAGTTACTACTATATTTTCTTACGTCCTCTTGTGTAAAATCAGGATAACCACCTATTTTATGACCAACGGGTTGTGATATTTCTAGGTACTCATCCTCTATTTCAGAGTTCATAAATAACTCTTCAATTTCCGATCCTAAAATTTCTGTAAATTGGTAGTCACTGGTACTAATCGGCGCATATTTTTTAGTAAATTGCAAGCCGCAACAGCCATGAACAGGAAAATATTCTGGTTCCGGCAAAAAATCATAATTGGTAATCATATTTTCAACTGTGAAGTCTGGCTGAGGAAAATAGATTATTTTGAATCTGTCTTCGAGTGCGGGATTATCTACATTGGCGGAATTGCCCAAATCTAAACCATATAGGTCATCGTCGGCTATATAGAACTGTAAGATACCCCGATCGGGAAAACCATCTAAAGGCGGTATTTCATCAAAGTTGAGTTGCGCTAGCAAAAATAAATATTTACCGTCACAAGTTTTGGGATATTCAAAGCCTTTAGGTAAATAGGGCAATCCCCCAAATTTACTCTGCCACCAATTAACGTCATCATTATTCTGGGTTTGAATTTCGATGTAAGGTTTAATGGTAGCTTCGATTCTGTCGCGATACTTTTCTAGTTCTGGAGAGAGTGAACATTCTAGTTTGTAGTTCATCTGCTTTTAATAATTTTAGTCTTGGACACACTCCATCAAAGAAACCGGGTTTTTCACTTAATCGGCGGGCTGCAACGAATGATTTTCCTAAAAAACCCGGTTTCTGAGCTCCTATGCGTTCAGGAATGCTTAACTTAGCTGCACCACGGGTTTATCCTCTAACAATGTTTGATTTGTCAGCAAATCTTCCACGGTAATTCGTAAAAAGCGCTGTTCGTCAACGCGGAAGAAGATTTTGATGCGATCGCTCCCCGGATACCCAGGCGGCGTCAATTGCGCGATGCTGCGGGCTCCTTCTTTATCATTTAAGGGCTGTACCGATGTTTGGCCCGCGAGTTGGCGAGTAATTAGTCTGTCGCCATCAAAATATATCTCCGTGCCGCCAGTTTCCGCTCCCAATTCGCCGATAATTAATTCTATACTTGGCTGACTTTCTAAAGAAGCCCCCAAGACTAATTCTACCGGTTCGCTCATCGGATAAGACTGGCCGGATTTAATTAAACTGTGCCAACTGTGGCAATTGTCGCGGCGGTTCCAGTAGCGAATTCCGTAACTGTGATAGAGAAAATCTTTGATTTCTATGCCTTGACTCAGTTGCAGAGCACCTTGGGCGATCGCCTCAAAGGGTTTGTCGCAGCGAATTTTTGTCGGCTCGAAATATTGCTGCACCCAACGCTGAACAGCGGGAATTTGTACAGTACCGCCAACTAGCAAAACTGCGTCGATGTCGCCAATTTCTAAGCCTTGGCGCCGCGCTTGCTGCAATACTTGATTCATGCACTCGTCGAGTTTGTCAAAAAACTGATGTTCACCGAGGATAGATTCAAAACGAGATCGATCTAATTCTAATTCGTAACTCTCAAAATTTTCATCATCAAAATAAACCTCAACTGCCTGATTTACTAAAGATAACTGAATCTTTAACCGTTCTGCCAATCTCGTTGTAATCGGAGATTTTGCCAGCCCTTTTGTTTGAACAAAATAGTCAACTAGCCAATTATCAATATCAGAACCGCCTAAATTTTGTCCGGCTTTAGCCAAAACCCGGGCAACTTTTGTTTTTTGCGCTGAAGATTCAGCTAATAGCTTTTCGCCCCACTTGAGAATAAAACCGAGGGGCTTTTTGTTGGAGGAAGCGTCCAAACGCACCAAAGAAAGGTCGAGAGTTCCGCCGCCGAAATCAATGACTAACAGATTTTCGCGATCGGCTAAACCGTAACCCAAAGCAGCCGCCGTAGGTTCGTCCAGCATCCGCACCTGTTCTACTTGCAGAGATTGAGACACTTTGCCCAACCAATGGCGGTAAGCTTCAAAACTATCTACCGGCACAGTAAAAATCAAAGAATCGATCGGCAAAGGCACTTCGCGAATTGAGTTTACAATTTGGCTCAAATACCACTCACCTACTCGTTCAAAAGTAATAAGTTGCCCGTCAAGTTCCGGCACAAAACCCTGAACAGAAGTGCCAATTCCCCGCTTAAAATTGCGAAAAAACCGAGAATCTCCGCTCAAATCCAGACCTTTGTCGCGGACTTGCTGACCGAGTATTACTTTATTTGCAGCAGCGTCCTCAACGTAGAGTAAACTCGGAATTAGGGGCGGATTTTGAGCCGAGATTGCCGACAATCCCGGTAATTTTAAAGTTTCGGGCTGCTGGAGGACTTGATTCCAGCGAGCGACGACGGTGTTGCTAGTTCCAAAATCAATTGCGATCGTCATTCAGCCAAAATACACAGCTACTAGGGATTAGATTATAATATGGTATTTGGAGCGGCAAAGACCAACATAATATTATGACTCAATCCACTTTCTTTGAAACCGAGAACGAAGAGCCTGTACAGGGAATTACTGAAATTGCAGTATGCGGCTACAAGTCTATTTACGAAGAGTGCCAGATTGAAGTGCGATCGCTGACAATTCTAGCCGGTGCCAACAGTTCTGGTAAGTCTAGCATCATGCAGCCACTATTGCTGATGAAGCAAACGCTAGAAGCCCCTTACGACCCAGGTGGTTTGAAACTTGACGGGCCTAATGTTAAATTTACATCAGCAGAACAGGTATTGTCTAAACTTTCTCCAGAAAAATACAGGGATGAGTTTTCTCTCAGGCTGAATATAGACACAGATAATTTTTTTATCAGCTTATTCAGAAAGCAGCCAAAGCACGGGATTAAAGTTGTTAAAGCGACTTACTGTATTCCTTATTACGATGGTGAAAATATTACTATATTTCCCGGAATGCAGCATCAAGAATTGTTGAAAACTATTTCCGAATATCTGGCTGAAACTTACAATTTATTGTTAGATAATAACTCCTACGAAGAACCGCCATTATTGAGTGTGAGTAATGTCCGATGTTTTCTAGATTTGAAATTTGGCGACAGTCAGTTTGATTCACCCTATTCGGCGAATTTCCCCAAACATATTCGCCGCATAGTCCACGTTCCCGGGTTGAGAGGCAATCCAGGACGCACCTACAATACCGCAGGAGTTGGCAGTGAATTTCCGGGTCTTTTTGAAAATTATGTTGCTAGTATAGTTAATTACTGGCAAGAAACAAAAGACGAGCGACTGATAAAATTGGGTCAAGCTTTTGAGTTATTAGGACTTAACTGGAAAGTTGAAGCCAGACAGATTAATGACGTACAAATTGAACTGCTAGTAGGTCGTTTATCCCGCAGCGGGAGTGCAAGCGATACTGTTAGTATTGCTGATGTTGGCTTGGGAGTATCGCAAACCTTGCCTGTTTTAGTTGCTTTGCTTGTAGCAGAACCAGGACAATTAGTTTATCTAGAACAGCCGGAAATTCACTTGCATCCTCGCGCTCAAGTTGCTTTAGCACAAATCTTAGTGGATTCTGCAAATAGAGGTGTGCGAGTAGTTCTAGAAACTCACAGCGAATTGCTGCTTTTAGCAGTTCAATCGTTAGTTGCCGAGGGTAAAATACTACCGGATTTAGTAAAACTTCACTGGTTTAAACGGCGCGACGATGGTGTTACAGAAGTCACCAGTGCCGATTTAGACGAGACGGGAGCTTTTGGAGAGTGGCCTGAAGATTTGGGCGATGTTTCTTTGCATCTAGAAAGCCGCTATTTGGATGCAGCAGAAGCTGTTTTGTGGAAGCGTTAATATGGCAGATAAAGTTTCTAAACGCCTGGTAATAGATGCTTCTGTTGCGCGTGCTACTGGTAGAGAAGATGCAACCTATCCCACATCGGTTTACTGTCGGAAATTTCTCCAAGCTGTCTTGGATCTTTCTCACCGAATTGTGATGACTCCAGATATTAGAGATGAGTGGAACAAACATCAATCAAAATTTGCTCGTAAATGGCGGTCCCAGATGGTGGCCAAGAATAAATTATGTTTCTTCGATATCGAGGTAGATAATGATTTGTGGTGTCAAGTTGAAGCAATAGCCGAGAGCGATAAAGAGCGGGAAGTAATGGTTAAAGATTTGCGCTTGGTGGAAGCTGCGATCGCTACAGATCGCACAGTAATTTCACTTGATAACAAAGTGAGACAATGTTTTGCTAAAGTAGCAGTAGATGTTGATCCGCTAAAAGATATTATATGGGTAAACCCAGCCCAAATAGCAGAAAAACCCCTTGATTGGCTGCAAAATGGTGCTGAACCTGAAATAGAACGATCGCTCGGATTTCAGAAAGCAGACAACTGAGTAGATTTAGAGTAATGCCGGGTTAGTAGGATCGTCCGTGCGATCGCCATTTTACCAATTTTTAGTTTCAAGAAATAAACGCAAATTTTATAAACTGCACACAACTCATACCTTTTAGATTAAAAACGTGAGAATGACTGACTGCATAAGGGTTTGGATCGCGGCCCTACAGTTGCATTGTTTCTTGAAAGTGGTATAATCTGTCCGCCTCCACCAAGCTTTTTCATTCGATCTCAATCCAATTTTTTAAGGAATCGTGCAAAATGTTGGACATGGGCGATCGCAAAACAGCACTATTGGCTTTAACATTGCTTGTCCCTGCCGCTAGTATCGGTATCATAGCAGCCTTGTATCTTGCCCCTGGAAGCTGGGGACAAACACTCTCAGTCTTTTGTCAAGTTTGGTTGCTGGTTTTTCCGATCGCGTGGTCTGTTTTTGTCGATCGCAAAAAGCTCAGTTTATCCCTGCCCAAGCCCCAAGAATTGCTGGCTGGATCTATTTGGGGAATATTCATGTTTGCGGTAATTCTGGGTATCTATAGCCTTTTTGGTCAGCAGTGGATCGATCCTGTAGTTGCTAAAGAAAAATCGTACCAGTTAGGTATTAGCAGCCCTACTATTTACTTGATTGTCGAAGCATATTTTGTGCTAGTTAACTCGCTGATTGAAGAATTTACTTGGCGGTGGTTTGTCTGCAACAAGTGCCAGATTCTCATACCGGGTACAAAAGCAATATTTCTGAGTTCGCTATTTTTCACCCTCCACCACATTTTTGTAATCGCAGCTTACAGCGACTGGCAGGCTGTGATCTTAGGTTCCTTAGCTGTCTTCACCGCCGGGATAATTTGGTCGCATTCTTATCTGACTTACCGTTCGCTTTGGTCGAGTTATATCAGCCACGCGATCGCAGATTTAGCCCTGGCAATTATTGGTTGGCAAATCCTTTTTAACTAGCTGCTTTTTCAGCTACAATCGTCGGCAATTATACAGTAAACATTGACCCTTTTCCCAAATCGTTCTCCCGACTAATATCTCCCCCCATCATCACACAGAATTTCTGGGCGATTGCCCGTCCCAAACCCGTACCGCCGTACCTGCGAGGAGTATAATCGTCCGCTTGCGTAAAAGCTTGAAATACTCTCTCAATTTGCTCTGGCTTGATTCCAATTCCAGTATCGCTGACTGTGAAACTAATCCATTCTTCAGCAGCCGGAATATCCGAACTCGGCTATTGATTGATGCTGTGCAATAATCGAAGTTCATATCTTCCCACCGGAAGATGCTTTCCGTTCAGGCATCTGCTTTTAATTCTAGGTTTGGTTTTGCTGGCGATCGCATAATTTTAGCTGCATAAAAACAGGCCAACATATCGCTACAAGCATCGGCGGCCCGGCCCCCAAGATCACACCGATTGTCATCGGGAATTGCCAACTTAGGAAAAATTATGATTTCATAACATCAAATTTTTTGTAGGCGAAATCGTTTGATACATTCCACGAAGCTGCTGCTACTACTTAGGAGTCAAAGTTTGCACGATATTGACCAATCCACCTTGAGTATTCCTTGGATCTTGATAGGGTCATTTGATAATTTGCTGCTGAATTTTTGTTACGGTAATTACTTAGACTGGAATTGGGCAGGAACGCTACATATACTCTGCCCCCCACTGGCAGTCTCTTGTGGGAACTTTTTCAGGCGATCGCCTTTTATTAACAAATTTAAAACTCATGCCGCTAATTAAATTTATATTGGTGAAACTCTATGTTCTGTAGCACGATTGGGAAACCTATTTTTTCAAACAGTGGACGCATCAACTAGGTTTTTTTATGAACAGACGAAAACTGAGGGCGAGGGGGATCGCTTTAAAAATCCGCTTTATCCCCTCATTCGCGGCTCCACGACGATGATTCGCGCGATCGCGCCCCTGCAGGTTTCTGAGAAAACCACCATCTCTGAATCTTGACCAAATAGGATATTGTGTCAAGCAATACCTACAGCACATTTACCAAAAAATTACAGCCACTGATGGTATTTATATCTGTTATTTTCATGGATCGATCAACATTCTCAAGGTAAGAAGTCCCCTCTTGAATCCAGTATAAAATTTTGCCAAAGGCGATGTCAATCTACTGAAGATTGTTGCAGATGCTACCTTTATCCCTCACATGAAAAGTTTGCTGCTATTCGGTTTACCGTACATTCCTATCTGTTGGCTCAAATGATGTTATCTTGAACAGAGGCTGTTACAGAGCTTGGTGTTTGTCGCGAAACAAGCTTCTATTTGATGAGGTATCTATCTTCGGGCTGAACTTTCGCCGATCTGCAAATTATCCCGATGGGAACTGTTTCTGGCTAACATCAATCCTTATGATCAATGCAACGACATTCAAGTTGTGGCAGATAGATATTGGGGTGTTGCGAACAGTCGATCGGTTCGATTCTATGTAAACACCAGGAAAGCGGTAATTAATATTCACCCGCCCCTCTTTCCTTTTGGGCTCTAACATCAGCGCTGCTAGCAGCGCCGAAAGCGAGTAAAAGTCTTCAGCGGGACTTAAAAATGAAAATCACCTTTGTTCTTCCTACTCTGTCTCTAACTGGTGGAATACGAGTAATATCTATTTTCGCAGAACTTTTGAGAAAGCGAGGACACTCCGTGTTCGTCATCTCTGTACCCAGTCCCCAGCCGAGTATGCGCCAGCAAGTCAAGTCGCTGCTGCGAGGAGGGGGTTGGATTTCCCCACCTGAAAATGAACCCTCATTTTTCGATAACTTAGGTGTAGAACACAAAATTACCGATCGCTACCGCCCCGTAGAAGACAAAGATGTACCTGACGCTGACGTAGTAGTGGCCACCTGGTGGGAAACCGCCGAGTGGGTAGCCAAACTCTCTCCTAGCAAAGGAGCAAAAGCTTATTTTATCCAGCACCACGAAATTTTTGACTATCTACCTCAAGGAAGAGTAGAAGCAACCTGGATGCTGCCCATGCACAAAATTACGATCTCTGAGTGGTTAGTTGACCTAGCTCGGACTAAATATGGCGATCGCGAAGTTTCCTTAGCTCCTCCTACCGTGGACACCAAGCAATTTTACGCCTGTCCTCGCAACAAACAATCGGTTCCTACAGTTGGCCTAATGTACTCTACAATCTACTGGAAAGGAACCGACATCGCCCTCAAAGCTTTTTCCCTAGCGGCAGAAAAGATCCCCAACCTGCGTCTGGTTGCCTTCGGTACAGGGGCCCCATCCTCGGAATTGCCCCTACCGGCCAATGCCGAGTATGTAATTCAACCCGACCAAGACAAAATCAAAGACTATTACAGCAAATGCGATGCTTGGCTGCTGGCGAGCCGCTCAGAAGGCTTCGGCTTGCCAATTATCGAAGCGATGGCGTGCCGCACTCCCGTCATCAGTACCCCAGCAGGTGCTGCTCCTGAAATTTTGAGCGGCGGTACTGGCATACTTGTAACACCAGAAGATCCCGAAGAAATGGCAAAAGCCATAGAGTCTATCTGTCAGATGCCAAATTCCAAGTGGCAAGCCATGTCTGAAGCCGCCTATGCCAAGGTGAACAACTATACTTGGGAAGATGCCACGGATCATTTTGAAGCGGCATTGAAAGTTGCTGTAGACAAATCTAAACAGCGCGACGTTAACGTAGATTCCTTTTCTCCCTACTCTGCGAAGGAAAAAATTCCAGTTCGATGCTAAGTGCCGCGCCGCCATTTGAAACTCGGCGCTACGGGCGTTTTAGGTGCGGGATTCTGGGGAGAAAATCAATATCCTCTGGTGGGTTTCTTCTGCCACAACTAAAATCGCCCGTGTCCTGTTTTCTACGCAGCAGTCTCGACACGAGTTCTGACCGCACTGACGTGGGAATACTGGTTATAAATTGCTCAGCCAAAATCTGAACCAGAGGGCGACGGAGGTTTTCAGGCTGGCTCCGTTACAGGCTAAACTTGTCTAGTCATCAAACATCTGCCCATTTGTAATTGGGACTTGTCCCTGACGACAAAGTAAGATCGGCTAGACTATCAAGTGACGATCGCCTCCTGCAGAGATCCGCACCCCGCAGAAAAGGCAAAAATAGGCTGGTAAGTGCGAACTTGCTGTTATGGACGATGCAACTAATCTCCTCGATGCGGCACTGTACACTGCTTTGGAACGTCAGGCACAATTAACCAACAACACGTAAAATTGAGGTTGATTGAAAAGATTGGGGTTGGGCGATCGTTTAATCAAGAATTTTGAGCGGGCAATTTGAGTTGTCTTTCTAAAATTTTACTGCCAAAAAATACCTATGGTTGCATTAATCCCACTTGCTCTGTTCGGCTTTATTCCAGTCGTTTGTTACCTGTTTGTGAGGTTTCCGGCTCAGCGTGCAGTAATTATAAGTTTTGTGGTAGGGTGGCTGTTTTTGCCGCAAGCTTCTTATCCCATCCCCTCATTGCCATCCTATACCAAAATCTCGGCTGCTTGCTACGGCGTTTTGTTGGGGACTCTTATCTACGATCCTGCGCGCCTCACATCTTTTAAGCCCGGTTGGCTGGACGTGCCAGTGGTAATTTACTGTTTGTGTCCAATTGTTTCACAAGTTAGTAATGGCGGCAGTCCAATTTCTCCGACTATCAACCAAATCGTTACTTGGGGTCTGCCTTATTTTTTAGGACGCTTGTATCTAGGTAGTTTAGACGGGCTGCGACAATTGGCGATCGGGATTTTTGCAGGTGGGTTGGCCTACATTCCTTTTACTTTAATTGAAGGGGTTAGGGGCCCAATTCTGCACCTAATGATTTACGGCGTCAATGCCTTTGAGGACTGGGGTCAAGCAAGGCGCCTGGGGGGGTGGAGACCGGTAGTATTTATGCAGCACGGTTTGATGGTGGGTCTATGGATGATGACAGCCGCCTTAATCGCACTTTGGCTTTGGCAAACTGGGACGCTCAAAAAGTTTCAGGGTCGTAACATCAAGACTTTAGCAATTATATTAACTATCGCTTTTTTCCTATGCCGTTCTACTGGCGCCTACAGTTTATTTGCAATGGGGTTACTCGTATTATTCTCTGCCAAGTGGTTTCGCACCCCTTTGCCCCTGCTATTCATAATTGGATATATAGTGTTTTATCTGTACGTCGCTGCATCGGGTCAATTTTCGAGCAAAGACGTGATGGACTTCATCACTCCAATATTTGGCGAAGAACGCTCCGCCTCTCTGAAGTTTAGATTTGACATGGAAGAGATTTTGGGGGAAAAAGCGCGGCAAAGATTTCTTTTTGGCTGGGGAGATTCCGGCGGAAACCGCGTTTACGACGAGTCGGGTAAAGATATCTCGGTCACCGACAGCTTATGGATTATTGCATTTGGCGTCAACGGTGCAGTCGGTTTAGCTAGTTTATTTTCTTCTTTGTTACTTCCTGTTATCGTCTTTACCCTGTTCAAGTATCCCGCCAGAACCTGGTCAAATCCCAAAGTAGCGCCCGCTGCCGTCCTGGGAGTAGCCTTAACTATGTACGTGTTTGACTGTGTTTTGAATGCTATGACTAACCCGATTTTTGCGCTGATTGCTGGAGGAATATCGGGTCTCGTCTTAAAAGCTCCAGAAAGTCTTAAGGCCAAGAAAACCAGTTCGCCACCAAGAAGACATTCGCTGGTTCACCAAAAATCAGGATGATTTTCAGGAATACGATCGCCACTTCACTTCAAGCTGGAGACTATATTGCCTTCCCTAGAGACCAAAAACTCAAAAATCTACCACTTTTGGATGAAATCCCGTTCGGAAGTTGCCAGATATTTGTCACTAGGTTAAACTCTTAATCTCATAAACTCTTTTTTTTACATTCATTTGCAATGCTTCAACAAGTATTAGCACTGGATGGCTTTTTACTTGAAACTGTCTTGCGACTTATAAACTTAAAAATTGGCTTTATACACTTTTTCTAAAACGAGCTGATTCTTTACATAATCTTTAAAAATCCTGACTAGACAGGTAGGGCATAGGAGGATATACTGAGAAAACTATGTTCACTGAAGCGCCTAGTTACAACACGCAACTGTATTGTGGGCTATAATAGTTTGAGTTGTAGTTTAATATAAACCGGGAAGGGCATAATAAATGAAAACAGTTAATTTATTGAATGTCTCGATAGATAACTTGTCAATCACAGAGTTGTTTGAAAAACTCGACGGCGAAGGTGGTGTCGTATTTACACCAAATGTAGACCACTTGATTAAGTTGCAGTATGACCGCGACTTCTATGAAGCTTACAATACATCTACTTACAGAGTCTGCGACAGTCAAATATTGATGTATGCCTCCAAGTTTTTGGGTACTCCTCTCAAAGAAAAGATTTCTGGTTCGGATTTGTTTCCGGCATTTTATATGTATCACAAAGATAACGAGAAGATTAAAATATTTTTGCTAGGAGCGGCTGAAGGTATTGCTAGGAAAGCCCAGGAAAAAATTAACCAAAAAATTGGTAGACAAATAGTGGTTGAAGCACTTTCTCCTTCTTTTGGATTTGAAAAAAATGAGGAAGAATGTGAAACAATAATTGATGCGATCAATAAATCAGGAGCGACAGTTCTGGCTATCGGAGTGGGAGCGCCAAAGCAAGAGAAGTGGCTGGTTAAATACAGGAGCAAATTAACACACGTCAAAATTTTCTTAGCCGTAGGTGCAACCATTGATTTTGAAGCTGGTTGCAAAGCCAGAGCTCCAAAATGGATGAGCGAAGTCGGCATAGAATGGGCGTACAGACTGTTAAGTGAACCGAGAAGGTTGTGGAAAAGATATTTGATTGAAGGTCTGCCTTTTTTCCGGTTAATCTTAGAACAAAAATTAGGGTTTTATAAAATGCCTTTCATGGAGAGCAAAACCAGCCAGCTAGAATGGAAAGGTGGCTCCTAAAAAGGTGCTCCACCAATATCGAGCGTAAATTAAGCTGAGTATCGGAGAAAGTGGGTTTGACTTCAAGGTAAGACTGATGCAATCTGTGGATAGTCCGATCGCACATCGCACTCGATCTCAAAATAATTCATTTTTGCTTTCAAGTCCAGGTAAAATCGGAAAGAAACCTTTTGTGGAAAATCCTAATTAGGGATGCAACCGATGAATCTGCCTTCTTTCTTGTGGTTGTGGAAAATAGCGGCTTGGTCAATGGGTGTTTCCCTGTTGGCTTACCTGTTGCTGGCCGTTACTGGAACGTGGATGTTTGCCGCTAGGAGTACCAAAAAACCGCGCCCAAAATGGCTGCGTCCCTTTCATTTAGCCACTGGTGCGGGGATGGCGACTTTGGTAATTTTACTGCTGGGAATTGGTGTAGTCGGCACCCTAGGATACTACGGCAATTTGGGTCACTCGGCTCATTTACCGGCGGGGTTAGCTGTTGTGGCTTTGGTGTTGGTTTCTGTTGGAAGCGGGCTGCAAATTGGCCCTAAACATCCTTGGGCACGTCCCCTCCACATCGGCACTAATTTGGCCTTGTTTGGGGGATTTGTGACTGTGTTGCTCACAGGATGGACGATCGTACAAAAGTATTTGCCGAAAGTTTGAAACCTGTCTATTTGACCTCAAACTATACCAAATTTTCCAGGGAAACCATATATGTAAGGTGCGCCGCAGCGCACCCTAGGTTTAATTTTTTTGCGTGAGTCCGCTTTTGGTGATGAATTCTAAAATATGCTGCGCGGTAATCTGTGGCTTTTCTAAGTGGGGAACGTGCCCACAGTCGGGTATCCAAATTAGTTGAGAATTTGCGATCGCCCTTGCAAACTTTTCCGCATCCGCCGTCCCCAAAATCCGGTCTTGTTTTCCCCACAAAATCAGCGTCTGCTGCTGAATTTGCGATAATTTTTCCCCAAAACCACCGTAACCGCCGCTTTTGGTAAACGCAATTAAAGCTTGATTCCAGTTGGGCATTTCCAAGTGCAAAGCAGCACAAGTTTGAGCGTCAACAGAAGCCAAATTTTTATCGAAATAAGCATTGACGCTAATTCGCTGGCGAATTTTGGGATTGCGTAAAAATGAAGTTGCCAGATATCCTAAAGGAGGAATTAAAAACTTCCCCTTATTAGAACTGATGGCAAAACCTGCGCTATCTATTAACACTAATTGTTTTACAGCTTCGGGATAATTGAGAGTAAAATCAATTGCTGCTGCACCTCCCATTGAAGCACCGACTAAGATTACAGGCTGCGAAATTAGCGTTTTCCAAAAATAGTAAAGGTGACTTTCAATTGCCCTCGCGCTGAATGCCAAACCTGCTGCTCTTTCTGTAAAGCCAAAACCCAACAAATCAACCGCCCAAGTTTCATTTTCGGCAGCCAGCAGCGGCAACAGGCGGCGGAATTCAAACAAGGAACTGTCGAAGCCGTGAAGTAGCAAAATCGGTGTGTTGCCGCTGCCTTGGCGCACGTAGGTTGTGGCAATTGGTTCAGAAGATAGGGGAGTTGTAATTGCCTCCCGTTGAATGCTTTGGGCTAAGGCAATTGAGGTAGATTCTGTGAGTTGTGCGATCGACTTTGGCAGAAAACTTGCTGGCATAATTCTTGATAAATTGTGAATCGGTAGGGGCGATGCCACTCTGTCCGCCCTAACATTTAAGTATATATGCTTGCTCGATCGCTATTTTAGGAGTTGGGGCGAGTCATTAAAATTCGATCGATATTTAGTATCGCGGCGTCCCACCAATGGCTGATTCTGTTTCTGGTTAATATATTTGAGAATTGTTGCTAATAAACAATTTTTCAGATAAGATGCTTAAGAGCAGTAAGTTTGACCATCGCGCAATTTAACCGCAAATTGGCATCTAACCTAAGAGAGATTTCAACTCTAGATCGCAAAAAAAGCATCAAATTTCCGATCGCGGGGAACAACTGTATCCGAAATCTTCCCAGAAAACAAGTAGCCTGACAACCGAAGTTTGGCGATGCGTGGACTGCGGTGTAAAGTTTATTGAGAATATATCTCAATTGTTTCCTGGGAGTAACGCCAAAAAACTTGCTGCTAAAACCGATCGACTGTGAGAAGACCCATGAAACAAAACCAAGCATACAGCCAACAGAAGCAAGAGTTAAACCCCAAGTCTTTCGAGGGTTTCACCTTTTACGGCGAGACACCAGAAGTCTCTCAAAGCGAAGACAGCAGCACAGAAACTCAGCCTGCTTTGGGTGAAGGTAAATCATTTCCCCTAGCAATGGCAAGCATCGGCGAGACACTGCAGATTGTCAAACTCAAAGGTTCAGAAGGCACGGTACGCCGTCTGATTGGTATGGGATTAGTCCCCACTATTGAAGTTCAAATCGTCAGCACCTCTGGCGGTTCCGTCATCGTGGCAATTGGGGACAACCGCATCGGTTTGGGGGCAGGGATGGCACAGAAAATTATGTGTAGGAATTCAAAATTGCCATAAAAAATTTGCATCTACAGCAATCCTATTTCATTGGTAAAAAGATTTTTTTTATTAACCGCAGAGGGCGCAGAGGGCGCAGAGTCAGAGAAAAGAGAGATGTTCACAGATTCTGAAATTTCATTGAATTTTTACCAATTTAGACTGCATTCAAACAACAGATGAACGAGAAAAAACAACTAGGGGATTTAGCTGTCGGCGCAATCTGCCGCGTCATTGGCTATGAGAAAACAGCCCGCGCCTATAAGGGCAAATTGTTGGCAATGGGGCTGACACCGGGAACTGAATTTACTATCACCCGCTACGCACCTTTGGGAGATCCCATCGAAATCCTCGTGCGGGGTTTCAAACTCAGTTTACGCAAAGATGAAGCTAAAACTCTATTTGTAGAAGAGGTTAAATAATGGCTAAGCAAATTATTGGATTGGTAGGCAATCCTAACTGTGGCAAAACTACCTTATTTAATGCCCTGACTGGTGCCAAGCAGCGAGTAGGTAATTGGCCGGGAGTAACTGTCGAACGCAAAGAGGGAAAATACACTCACGATGGTTTAGCAATTACGATTGTTGACTTACCGGGAGTTTATTCTCTTGATGCGGAAGATGGAGATACTGGACTCGATGAATTGGTAGCGCGAGATTATTTGCTATCTGGGGAATCTGACTTAATTATTAATATTGTTGATGCTTCTAATTTAGAGCGCAATTTGTATCTCACTACCCAAATTTTGGAGATGCGCGTACCGACAATTTTGGCGCTGAATATGATGGATGTTGCCAAAGAACGGGATTTCAAAATCAAGGTCAATAAACTTGCAGAACGCCTCGGCTGTACGGTAGTGCCGATGAGTGCTTCCTCGAATGACGGAGTGCCTCTGTTGCGTGATGCGATTAATCGGGCGCTGTCTCAGCCGATCGTACCATCTGCCTATGTCGCTTATCCGGCTACGATCGAAGATGCGATCGTCCAACTCATCCCGCACATCGAAAAACACAGCCCAAATCGCACCGTAGATGCCCGCTGGACAGCCCTGAAGTTGTTAGAATATCAGGATGAAGTCGCCCCGGAACTCGCCAGTACAGAACTCGAAAAAATCGTCGTTCCGCACCGCCGCCGAGTCCATGAAACCCTCGATGACGACCTCGATATTATCATCGCCGACAGCCGTTACACTTTCATCCGCAACCTAACCCAAGGCGTCACCGAATGTTCTAGAGAAGTCAAAACCAACGTTTCCGACAAAATTGACCAAATTGTTCTCAACCGTTTCTTAGGCATTCCCGTATTCTTAGCGGTAATGTACCTAATGTTCACCATTTCGATTAACGTTGGTGGAGTGTTTATCGACTTTTTTGACATCGCCTTGGGGACAATTTTTGTAGATGGTTTCGCTAAACTTTTAGAAAGTATCAGCGCACCAGGATGGTTGATTGGACTTCTCGCAAAAGGTGCTGGTGGTGGCATTCAAACCACATCTACATTTATCCCCCAAATTGGGATGATGTTCTTGTGTTTGTCTGTTTTAGAAGACTCCGGCTACATGGCGCGGGCTGCCTTCGTGATGGACAGATTGATGCGATTTGTCGGACTTCCCGGTAAATCCTTTGTGCCGATGATAGTCGGTTTCGGCTGCAATATCCCCGGAATTATGGCGACGCGGACATTGGAAAATAAGCGCGATCGTACAATGACGATTATGATGAATCCATTCATGTCTTGCAGCGCCCGATTAGCAGTTTACGCCCTATTTTGCGGCGCATTCTTCCAAGTCGGCGGTCAAAACATGGTATTAGGACTTTACCTAATCGGAATTCTAGCCGCTGTTCTCACCGGACTAATCCTCAAGAATACCATCCTCCAAGGAGAAGCCGCGCCTTTTGTTATGGAATTGCCGCCCTACCACATTCCCAAGCTCAAAGGAGTGCTGCTGCGTACTTGGGACAGGCTGAAAGCTTTTATCACAAAGGCCGGAATTGCGATCGTGATCATGGTGGTTATACTAGGATTCATGAGCTCAGTGGGCACCGACGGTTCCTTCGGCAAAGACAACAGCAAAGACTCAATTCTTAGTGCAGTCGGCCACGCGGCAACACCTGTATTTACACCAATGGGAATCACCCAAGAAAACTGGCCCGCCACCGTCGGTTTGCTAACAGGAATATTTGCCAAAGAAGTAATGGTTGGAACCTTAGATTCCTTGTACACCCAACTAGCAGACGAACAAAAAGCAGCAAGTGGAGAACCGGAGAAAGAAGAAGAATTTAGTTTCTGGGGAAATATCGGCCAAGCATTTTTTAGCATACCAGAGAATCTTACAAAACTTCCCGGTCAACTTTTCGATCCCCTCGGCTTAAATTCTACTAATATTACCGACCAAAAACAAGCGGAAGAAGACCAAGGTATCTCTGGTAGCACCTACGGACAAATGTCCCAGCGGTTCGGTTCCAATCAAGCAGCTTTTGCTTATTTGCTTTTTGTATTGCTGTACTTTCCCTGCGTCTCCGCAACGGCTGCGCTTTACCGCGAAACTAACTTGGGATGGACTGTATTCGCAGGCTTATGGACTACTGGTTTAGGTTACTGGATTGCAGTCCTCTATTATCAAGTCGCGACATATGCAGAGCATCCAGAATCTTCAGTTATTTGGGTAGTGAGACTGGTAATAGCTATGGCGCTGACACTTGCGGGATTAAAAATGATCGGTGCAATACGCCCCAAGCGACGCGCAGCAATCAGTAGTTAGTTGACTGTTGACTGTTGACTGTTAACTACGTTTAAGAATCAAACAAAGGAGAAAAGCCATGATTTTAAGCGAAATCCAAAAATTTATTGCTGACAACAAAAGAGCCTCTATCGCGGATCTAAAAATCCACTTTCGCATGGATGGTGATGCTTTGCGCGGAATGTTAAATCGCCTAATTCGCAAAGGCAGAATTAGCAAAATGGCAGAAGCAAAAAAGTGCGGCGGGTGTGGCAGTTGCGCCGACGATGCAACGGAGATTTATGTATGGGTAAATCCTGGCGAGTCGGTGTCAGCAAAAGAGCCAGTTTCTGCAACTTGCCATTAAGTGATATTAAGTTTGTAGTAAGGACTTCAGAAATCAGGAAATGGCACTGCCGTTTCCCTACAATTAATCGGGGTAGGGAAACAGCAGTGCCGTATCCTCCTCGCGAGTTCATGATTATTTTGCGGTAGGGATACGGCAATGCCGTCTCCTCTAATCAAATAGCTAACTGATATTCAATTCAAGCAACTGTCTTAACTCTGGCACAAACAAGCGGCTTCTTTGGTGCGGGCTTTAATCGGCAAATAAATCACAAACTCTGCTCCCTGCCCTATTTCCGAATTCACTTCTATTTTCCCTTGATGCTTCTCGATTATCTGGTAGGAAATTGACAGCCCTAAACCAGTTCCTTTACCCACAGGTTTAGTGGTAAAAAATGGGTCAAATAGCTTATTAATTGCATCCGGGTCAATCCCATTACCGTTATCTCTAATCTTCACCACCACTTGATTTACTCCTGCTATTTCTGTGAGGATTTCAATCTCATTGTTTCGCAGATTTGGATTGCTCAACAGTGCATCAGCAGCATTGGCTATGATATTCATGAATACCTGGTTTAACTGCGACGGATAGCACTCTACTAAGGGCAATTTTCCATATTTTTTAATTACTTTAATCGCTGTTTTGATTTTGCTGTTTAAAATTAATAGCGTGCTGTCAATTCCTTCATGGATATCGACTGGTTTCATTTCAGCTTCATCTAACCTAGAGAAGTTTCGCAGGGACAAAACAATTTGCTGAATTCGCTCAGTACCCATTTTCATCGAAGATAGTAACTTCGACAAATCTTCTGATAAAAATTCGAGTTCAATTTCCTCGATGCAGTCTTGAATCGGCGCGCTTGCATTCGGAAATTCCTGCTGGTAAAGTCCAACAAGCCTGAGCAAGTCTTGAGTATATTGGTTAGCGTGAGAGAGGTTGCCATAAATAAAGTTAACTGGGTTGTTAATTTCGTGAGCAATACCAGCCATCATCAACCCCAAACTGGACATTTTTTCGGCTTGAATTAGTTGAGATTGGGCATTTTTTAAATCGTGAAGCGTTTGTTGCAGTTGGTGCAATTGTAGGTTTAGTGTACGATCGCGATTTTCTACTTGTTCTATCATACAGTTGAAAGCTTCCGCAAGTTGACCTACCTCATCAGAGGAAGGAATGGGTACTCTACCAGAAAAGTATTCATTGCTTGCCATCCAATTCACATTTTGAGTTAAATCTAGAATTGGTTTTCCGATGATTCGGCTAACTACAGCACCAACAATCGTGGCTAGAATTACCCCTGCCCAAAAGAAACTATCTAGCCGTTGAGATAAAGTTAATTGCGTTTGCTGCACTGTCGCCATTGGGCTAAACACACCTAGAGCTATGCTATCGCCTATTTCGGAGATTTCTACCGTTTTCATTATGTAAGACAGGCGCTCAATATCTATTTTAGTAGTCGATGTCTGTGGTGTAGGTTTTTTCCAAGATTTAGAGCGAATTTGGGGAAAATTAGTAGCAATTAATTCTCCTGATTTAAAGATTGCGAAGTAGTTTTTACTCTTAGTATCAATGTTGATTCGATCCAATTTTTCGTCTGTCACTAAGTCACCGACGACTACAGCACCAACTATCCTATTCTTGCTTCTAATCGGTGCAAATCCTACTAGCAATGCTTGCGGTTTGCCATCAATGCTGACAATATTTGACTTTTCTAAGCCTTTAAGTGCTGAATTTATCGCTGCGCTATTGATTAACTTCTTATGTATGAGCGAATCTTCTCGCAACTCTGCTACCATTTCGCCCCGCCCATCTACTACTTTGACTAAATCTAGTTTAAATGTGGTTTTTAGAGATAATATATCTTGACGCAAGATGTCTGTGTTTTTCTTTTCTATAGCGCGAATAAGTTCGGCTTCTTCTGATAGCAGTTTGGCTTGCATTATCAATTGAGTCGATCGACTTTTGAAGTCTCGCACGGCTAAAAATGCTTGGTTTTCAACTTGATCGCGCACTCCTTTTTCGAGAGTGTTGGCAAATCCGATTTTAACTGTGTGTATGACTAATAACAATAGAGTGACGGATACGCTTAGAAACGGCACGATAATTTTGAGGCTCAGCGGTACTCGAAAGTACGGCGGGCTCTTGATTGAGCTGTTGTCGCCCTCGATCGCACTCCTTATATTTTTCATAATTATTAAGAATAAGACTCATTAATATATCATAATACATTAACCGTAAATTTTCATTACGGGGAGCTGCTACTGCTGCAAAGTCTTGATATATAAAGAGTTGAATCTGTAGTAAATTTTGGCAGGCTGGCGAGGAGACTGCTTTTAGCACCCCAAAACTTGTTAGTTATTTATCTCAATAGTGGCGCGAATCTAGAACCTCAAATCTAAAATCGGTTGGCGGCTGTGTAGAGACAGCCAAAAGTTTAGTATTTCTTCCCCAACTTGTTCTGGATAGAAGTGATGAAAAAAATGCCTACCCTCTTTACATTCCCAAAGTCGATCGCCCTTTTTCAGAAACTTAAGCCAGGGGCGCATGACAATAGGAGATACTACAAAGTCCGTCTTGCTACTGCATAACAACAAAGGTACTTCTACACCCCCATCGGATAAATTAGTCGTACTAAATAACGAGTGAGGCGAAGGCGAAAGTGCTAAATCTTCTTCAAAATATGATACAAATTTTTGATTAATATACTGATTTTGTTCTCCCAACATATCGCCAACCATTTGAGTTAAAATTTGTTTGCGGCTCCAGGAAAAAGCTGAAAGATGTGTATAGTAATGAGCTTGCCAATTAATAGCAGATGGCAAGCCGACAGCTAAAAGTCCCAAAGAGCTGACTTTGTGAGGATAGCGGCGGGCATACATTAAACCAATTAGTCCGCTGGTACTGTGACCGATTAGATGAATTGGGCTATTCCGCGCTTTCAAATAGTGATGTAGTAGCTCAACAGCGACATCTAAAGAGCAAGCTTCATCTTCCGTTTGTTCGTATTCCCATATTTGTATTGGTACTGAATGATTTAAGTAGTTAATGAGAGAAATATCGAATAATTGCAAACTCGGACTGGCACTTAGCCATAGCACATCATCTGAAGTATATCTCATCACTTTTAAGTTAGAAAAGGGAGCTATTAATAATTTTAACTGGTTCCCAGACTCTTCTTGGGAACCGATGTCCAAAGGCTTTGCATCGCGGAGTAAAATTGGAGGCAGATCCTGGTAACGAGTAATTGCAAAACCTGCCCACCATTAATCCTAGATCCCAAATTCTGTCTTGAGTTGAGATACCCAAGATTTTACCCGTGCTTCCGTCAGATCGGATTGGTTGTCTTCATCGATCGCAAGACCAAAAAATTTGCCATTAACTACCGCTTTAGATTCATTAAAATCATAGCCGTCTACCGGCCAATAACCAACAGTTTCGCCGCCCTGTTCCGTGATTTTCTCAGCCAAAACCCCCATTGCATCCATAAAATTATCCGGGTAGCCCTCTTGGTCGCCAGTTCCCAAATAAGCCACCTTTTTGCCGCTAAAATCAATATCATCAAGTTCTGGGAAAAAGCCTTCCCAGTCGCTTTGCAGTTCGCCGATATTCCAAGTCGGACAAGCGATAATCAGACATTCGTATTCAGCAAAATCATCATTTTCAATGCTGCCTATCTCGTGCAAAGTCACGATATCGCCACCAAATTCATCCCGAATCATTTCAGCCACAGACTCAGTTTTGCCAGTTGTAGTTCCGTAGAAAAGACCAATTGATTTCGACATTGTTACTCCGAAGGTAGAAGTTGACAGGGTTTGAGATTTCTTTTTTTTGAGTCAGGATTTGGCATTTCCTGCCTGCAATTCATGCAAAAACAGTAGACGCGATTGTGGCAAACCTGAGAAATCAGGGAGTCAAGACAGCAAGGACACTGTTTTTTCATTGGGTTAAATTTGAAAATTCATCAACCAAGCTGACTCGCTCATATCTGGGTCTGCTTCTCCGTCAATTAGTAACAGATTCAGCGTCGTTTGTACTTTTAGACTGCGCGGGATGCCTGCGGGTACAAACACAAATACTCCGGGTTTTAAAGTGACTGTTCGATCGCACACCGTGAGAGTTCCCCCTCCTTCTAAGACGGCGAGGGTTACATCTTTGGAGTTATCGAGGTCAGGTATTTCGGAATTTTTACCCAAACTCATCAGTTTTTGGCTGTCGGCGGGTTGTCCGTCGCTGATTCGATCGGCGGATGCGGAAACTATTGCTGCTGTCACGGTGATTGACCTCCAGGTACTGTTAACTTCCGGCACTTATTGCAATTAATATTCAATAAGCTACCATGCAATTTAGATAAATTGTCAAGAGTCTACCATTAAGATTTGTTACATAATGCTGTCAGACTAGGTTTAAACTCAGCACAAGCAGCCCCAAATTCACACGGAGCGGTGTTTGTGGACGCTAAGACAGCGCGACGCAAGGGCTTAACTTAAAAAATAGTTAGTAATTATTTGCAATTAGGTCTTAAAATTATATTTGTAGTGCGATCGCCAATATAGCAATTCTCAATTGCCCGCAATACAGTAAGGATACGGCGCAGTGCCTACGGAATATGTGTATTGCACTCAACAGGATAAGGTGTACCGCTGCGTGCGTACCCTAAAAAATGCAATAGAGGCGGGTTATAGCCGGATTTGTCGATCGCCCAAATCCGTCTCAAACTCGCCCCTAATGACAACAATCAACAATCAACCGACTAATTCTTCGCCCCAACGCCAACATACATAATCGACGTATCCTCATTGATTTGGATTTTAAACAACCCAGACTTTTTGTAATCAATATAGTTAGCGAAATTAACTGTTAAAAGTTGAGCCGCTTGTTTGAAAACTGCCCCGGAAGGAAACAACTGCTTTCCGCGTGTAAAATTCCCCCAAAAACCGTGCATCTGGGCTAAAACAGAACCCATTTCTCCAAACATATCAAAACCTTTAATTTCAATATTGCCAAAACCCGTATCTCGCATTACCGCAGACAGTTCCTCCGGCGTAATAAACTTTTCCCAATCGTGAACCCCCCGCCTAATTTCTTGCAAAATATTTTCCATCAGCCCAATCATCACAACTTGCGACGAAAAAGTTCGATTAATTGTATCAAAAAAGAACAATCCTCCGGGCTTCAGAATTCTGTGAACCTCAGACACAACTTGTTTGTAATCAGCAACGTGTTCTAGAACATCCACGCAAATTACCACATCAAAGGTATTGTCATCGTAGGGCATATTTTCGGCAAAACCTTGCCTGTAGTCAATCTCAAAACCGCTGGTAACTGCGTGATTTTGAGCGGCTACAATACATTTCTCCGATCGATCTATTCCAGAAACAATAGCACCTCTCTCGGCCATAAACTCGCAAGAAAAGCCGCCCCCGCACCCGACATCTAAGGTTTTCAGCCCTTGCCAATTAGTCGCGTGTCTGTCAAAAAACTCAAATCTGGGTTTATTTAGGTGGTAAAGAGCATAGATTTTAGATTTTTCGTCCCACCAATTATCAGCATTTTCGTCGTAAAATTCTAAATCATTTTTTACTTCTGTTTTCTGCACGATTTTTTCATTCCTGATTAGTGGAAAATATAGATGGCGATTGCACTTTTGCGTGATTTTATAGGACTGACGCCAAAAAAACCAATTTCTGTAGAAAATCGGATGTTTCGTGACCAAGAATTTCTTCATGTGGTACCCGCCACGTGATTTACCCGTGGAATCAATCCACAATCGAAAATAGAAAATCCTCAAGAAAGAGCATTTATCTCGCGCAAGTCAATCGAAAATCTACAATCGAAAATCGAAAATCGATTGACGAGTTCGCAGGCCGACACCAGGTTTCTGAATCCGCGCGCGTAAGTTCTATGTTCTCGTTAGTTGTGAATCGCCACAGTTTTTTATTATAATATCTCTGGCATAAATTTCAACCCGATGGATCGCGTTTCTATTATCATCCCAGCCCTCAACGAAGCGACTTGTCTGAAACGCACCCTCCGCCAACTCAGCATCCTTAATCCTCCCGCTTGGGAAGTGTTGGTGGTAGACGGCGGCAGTCAAGACGACACAACGGCGATCGCACTTTCCGCCGGCATCCGCGTTATTTCTAGCAGTATAGCCGGACGTTCCCTGCAAATGAACTTAGGTGCTCAAGTCGCCACCGGTGAAATTCTGTGCTTTCTGCACGCCGATACTTTAGTTCCCGACGACATTGTAGCAGTTATCCAGAAAACATTGTCCGATGCCGAAATTTCCGGTGGCGGGTTTATCTCCCTGATGGCTGGTTCGCAGCAAACAAAATGGGGTTTTTCCCTCCACAATTACCTCAAAACTTATTACGCGCCGCTGTTATTTCGACCTCATTTATTTTTCCAAGGATTGCGCCTGCTGTTTGGCGACCAAGTTATTTTTTGTCGCCGTACCGATTTTTGGGAATGCGAGGGTTTCGATGCTGCGCTGCCAATTATGGAGGAAGCGGATTTGTGTTTGAAGTTAGTGCGACGCGGGAGACTTAAGTTAGTCAATCGGGTAGTGGAAAGTAGCGATCGACGAGTTGCGAGTTGGGGCGAATTTAAAGCTATTGCGATCTATCTTGCGATTGGTTTTTTGTGGGGCTTTGGCGTTTCTCCCCGGTATCTCAAGCAGTTTTATGAAGACATCCGCTGAAACACAAAATTTGATTAAATTCCCAAAATGTACTGGCTGTAATTTTTGGGCAAAACTTTCTGCAACAGGTAAATAATCGCCCAACAACCTAACAAAGTCCCCGTAACTAAAAAGCCGAGCTTCAGCAGGGGATTTACCGCGTCAATAAACTTATAAAACACTAACAACACATATAGCAATCCTAAATGATTCAGATAAATTTGTTGGGGTAGTGCTAAGGATCGCGAATTAAATAACTTACAATTTTAATTGTTATTGTGGGATGGGCTCTTATAGCCCGTCCAAAACGGACGGGCGTCCCGCCCATCCCACTTTCAAGAGTGGAAGTTATTTAATTCTCATTCCTAAGAGTGCCTACCCCCTATCTATCGGGCAACCGGGCGTGGGATTGCCCCTACAATAATTATGCAAATGATGCGAGGAGTGCTATATAGCAATCCTAAAAGAGTCGTAAATTTTTTACCCCATCCCAACCCTCCCCGCGGTTTCGGGGAGGGAGTAAGAAATTCACAAATTATGCGAGGATTGCTATAGAGACTATTGCGAAAAAAAATCTACTGCGAAAAAAAATCTACCTAAATTAGGTAGACTTTTAGAAATGTTCAAGCAATGAGTTCACTGTGGGCTAACCGTTGTTGTGATGAATGTGGGACGCAGAAACACTATCCAACTGATCGCGCCCGTTGCGGATCACGCGCAGCATATCGCTCAACTTGTGCTCGATATTATCGAGCACTTGGTCGGCATAATCATCGGCTCCGTTTTGAATTTCCTCGCATTCAGCCATCGCCCTGACTCTCATCTCTTCCAATTCCTCTTGAGCCTGGTAGCGAATTTGTTCGACTTCCGCCAGCGTCGCCTGCTGAATTGCCTCGCAGTCGAGCAAAACTTGCTGGCGCAACTGATCTGCCTCTATCTTCGCCTGCTGGAGCAGGCCCATATCGTTTAAAATTTCTGCCGCTCTCTGTTCTGCTGCTTCTATCACTTCCTGAGCGTAAAGTTCTGCCTCTTGAAGCAAGTCGTCCTTGTGCCGGATGATCGTCTCGGCTTCCTGAAAGGCGATCGGCAAATTTAGCCTCACCAAGTCTAACTGATCGAGCAACTGTTCTTCATCCACCAGAGTGCGTCTGGTCATGGGAATTCGCGGGCTGTCGAGAACAATTTCCTCAAGCCGATTCAATTCCCGCTGGATGTCTACTCCTGCGGTTCGGGTGGGATCTCCGAAGGTGGCTGTGTTCTGAGGTGATTCGTTCTCAGTGCCGCGTCCGGTAATGTCGGGTTCGATGCGAGTTGGTTCCTGCTGGCGTAACATTTGTAAATATCTAGGGCGACGTGTTTCGGAACAAGATGATCTACGGAGCCACCAAACTTGGCTATTTCTTTAACTACACTACTACTTAAAAAGCTGTACTCGTTAGAAGTTGCCAAAAAAACTGTTTCAATTTCACCCAGAAGGGTTTTATTGGTGTGGGCCATCTGGAGTTCCATTTCAAAATCTGTTAATACCCGGAGCCCCCGCAGCAGCACTTTGGCTTGTCGAATCTTAGCATAGTTTACTGTCAAACCCTCAAAACTGTCTACTTCTACATTTGGCAAGTGTTGGGTAGAGCGCCGGATCTGCTCGATCCGTTCCTCTACGGTGAAGAGAGGGGTTTTGCTGGGGTTTCTGACTACGGTAACAATTACCCGATCGAACAGTTTAGATCCCCGCTCGATAATGTCTGCGTGACCGAAGGTAATGGGGTCAAAGCTGCCTGGATAGATTGCAATCACGAGTTTGGCTCAACGGAGTGGGGGGGAGTGGAGGAGTGGAGGAGTAGGGGAATGGGAGAGTAGGATAGTGGGGCAGTGGGAGAGTGGGGCAGTGGGAGATGTGGAAAATCTTCCTTCTTCCTTCTTCCTTCTTCCTTCTTCTGACGGACATCCGTTACATCCGTTACATCTCGCGCAAGCGAATCCGTTGCCGAACTTCCTTCTTCCTTCTTCCTTCTACTTTTTCATCGAATGAGCTTTGTAGAAAGTTTCGAGGCTTTGCTTGTCGCCCACAAACCGCCAGTGCCAAGGCTCGTAACTGACGCCTTGGCGATTGTTTCTGGGGAAGGACATTTCAAAGCTGAAGGCGACGGCGTTGGCTTCTAACCACTTGAATGCTTCGGTATTTTCAAAACTGGGGCTGAGGTTGTGTTCCGGGGCGCTGCCGTCGCCGATGTCGATCGCATAACCGGTGTGGTGTTCGCTGTAACCTGGTGGGGCGCTGACTTCGGCTCGCTTGCTGGCGTTTTGCCTGCGTTCGGCTTTCACATCAAAAAATACGTGCTGTTGGTCTTGCAGCGAGCGAAAGCCGGATATGGGAGCGAAATAGATGCCTGATGCTGCGGCGGCGTTGACCATTTCCTGATATTTTGCTGCTGCTGAGGTGCGGAGTTTGACGCTACCGTCGGAGGTGACGCTTACCAAGTCTTTGGCTGGTGCTTCTGGGTACGGCAAGTGTCCCAGCAGGTTTTCTGGGAGTGCGGGGACTTTTGGGGTGGTAGCTGGACTCGGGACAGACGGAGACGCGGAACTGGTGGGCGCTGAGTCTTGTTGAGTTTGCTCTGCCTGACTGGTGGCTGGGAACAAGTTAAAGTTGAGGTGCAGCCAGATGCTGACCCCAAAGGCTAAGGCGGCCAACCCTAGCAGTTTCCAAATCAGCCCTTTTTTCTTAGACTGACTCTGCCCTGCTTCTGGGTATGGGTGATCTCGCACTGCTTCTGGAATTTCGTCGGCGACAAGCTCCGAGGCTTGCGGGGGTTTTCTTGACAGACTAGCGTTATCCAAGCCAGCTCCACTCCTGCACTTCAATAAGGCTCAACGTTACAAATTGTAGATCGATATGGGCGATCGAACAGCTACAATTGCCGCTGAGAATATATCATCTCTTTCACACTTCGCCCCGTCCCATCCGCCAACTCTCGCATCTGTTGCTTGGGCCCACAGTCGATCGTCCCTGCGATGTCGCACTGGTTGGCGTTGGTGGCGCTGGTTTATTTTAAGTGTAATTTGTTACTGTTGTTCGACAAAATCCAACAATTCTTCGATCGACACATCAAACGTCCGCGCCAATTTTAGCAGAGCACCGATGTCAGCCATTGCCATACCGGGCGATCGGGCATAACTTTTAACAGTATTGTAGGATACTCCAGAGCGATCGGCTACTTCTTTGAGCGTCCAACCTTCCCTAGCCGCCAACTCTCTAATTCGCAATTTTATTAATTCGCCTCTTGACATGAGGGTGAAATCTCACCTATAATGTTTTATATACATAAACGTTAAATCCCCGACTGAGGAAACGCCGGTGCCAACCTATTCTTCCACGACCTCAAACAAGTCTTCAATCAACAGGTCAAAAGTTCGAGCTAATTTTTGCAAATGAGTAACGTCAACCGTTGCTAACCCGGGCGAACGAGCATAATTCTTAAGCGTGCTGTAGTGAACTCCCGATCGCTCAGAAACCTCTGTCAAAGTCCAACCCTTCTCGGCAGCCAGCTCTCGAATCCGCAACTTAATCAATCCCATTTATTGACAATAGACCAGTATTGGTCTTAAACTATTTACATCATAAATAGCGATCGCCCCCCGGCCTCGAAAACTGAAGAGCGAACAGCTATTTATTCAAATGACCGACAAATTGGAATTCACCAACAAAAAGTAGGATTCACCAACAAAAAGTAGGATTCACCCCAAATCAAGTCGGATTCACCCCAAACAAGTCGCAGTCACCCCAAACAAGTCGGAGTCACCGAGTCACCAACCATGATACCAAAACAAAACTCAGAAGCCAAGCAAATAAATCCACTCTCTCGCTTTGTAACCAAAGAAGCAGTGGCCAAAGTCTTGAAAGTCAAGCCCGAACAGATCCGCGAGATTCGCTGCTGGGCTTACGTCATCCACGTTGTGGGAGTTGGGATCAGTCGGTTTGTCAGCTACGGAGATATGCCACCAATTTTAGGAGTCGAACCGCCGACGCTGCAAGATTGCATTCGGTGGCGGAAACGCTGGAGAAGCAGCCAACATCAAGCACCGAGATTTTGGGTAGATTTTTATGAGGGGAAATTTCGCCAGTCTCGTAGTGTGGAAGAACTCTACAACTGGGGCAAATTAGTAGGTAAGATTAAGCAAGGGTTGTTAGCATCGCAGGTAAAGTGGCTGCGGAATATTTATTGTGTAGCGAAAGAGTGTTTAGCGGCTTTTTGAGAAGGGGCGATCGCATTATCCTCTCCCATAGCGCGTTAATGTGCGTTCATCTCCGGTTAATAAAAAGAGCGAGCTCCCAAAATCAAACCTTACTAACCTCAGCTAATTCTGCAACATCACTAACCGAACCTTCGTCTTCCCCTTTCTCCCCTTCATCAACCGCAACTGTTAACTTCAATCCCAAAACCTTCAGCCAATTAGCCAAAGCATAAATTGTCACGCTTCCATGATGCGACAGCAAAACAGCTAATTTTTCCAGATGCAATGAGGCCTACTCATCTGACATAATTGGTTCCCCAAGAGCCTCAAATACATCTCGAAGTGCTTTGAGCATGATTCCTAATTCCAAATCTCCTGATTCTTCCTCAAATATCTCTGTGAGGTAGCCAGCAGAAAAATTGGGGTCTTTGAGAGTTTTAATTTTAAACGGATGGTAAGGGACACTTTTAGGCATTTTATCGACCCCTGTATTCTAATGACTACAAGTCTTGACGGAGTTAAGGAAATTGAATCTACTAATATCCATGAGTATCCAAATATTGTTCAAAAGTCTCGTCGGTTTCGTCTGGATCGTAGCCGAAAACATCCTGCATTACCGCTCTATAATACTCTAATCCCTCGCCATCGGAATCGTGCACATCTACGTCCCTACAGCTTTCCACATCTAATGCCCTTTGCGATCTAGAGGGCTTCACGGCGCGAACCTTTCCCTTTGACAATTGCTCCAAACTTTTACCTACAGAGAGCCGCCAAGGATTCATTTCATTAGCTTGCCTCAGACACTCGATCGCATCTGCTGTTCTGTTCAACTTCGCCACAGCAAATGCTTCTCCAATTAGAAATATATCTTTTTCTTTTTCCTGTTTTAGTTCCTGAAATACTTGATTTGCCCGGTCGAATTTACCCGCGCCCAAAAAAGAGCAACCCATTAAAAACTTAGAAGTTTTTTGATCTACATTTCCTTTGTCATTTAGCGCTGCTTGTAATTCTTTTTCTGCTTGCTCCGATCTACCTAACAATATTAGTCCCAGAGATAAAGTATGAATTACATAGGAGTCTAATTTACGCTCTCGGTACTTTTCAATGATTTGAATAGCCTTTGCATACTCTTCTTTGGTGATGTAAAGTCTTGCCAGCCGTTCAGCGATATAATCTTTTTTTTGCCTTTGCTTTTCCTGAGAACGAGGCAAGTTGAGCGACTGAACTAAATACTTTTCCGCTTGGTCGCGATAATCAATAGCTTCGGGTTTGTCTGACTGACCGTAACCGCTCAAAATCCAGTATTGAACAAATGCCGTTTTGCCGAGAGAATACAACTTCTCAACACCCTCACAAACACCATTTATTGCAGTTGTGGCAGATTCACCCTCCGGCCTGTCACATTCCCAACATTTATAAAAATATCGCCACGCATTGTTAGCATTTTCTAAATCTTTGGGAACGTAAGTAATACAATCTTCCTCACGAATATTGTGACGCAATCTCAATGCAAAAACTGCTTTGTCCCACTCATTGACAATCATTTGATAGTAGGCAGAGCCGAGGCTGTATAGCGACTTGATATATTCTTTGCGACAACGGCTGCGCTCTCGGTTTTGCTGTGGATTGGTAGGATCTAGTGATTCCCAAATTTGGAGAGCTTTCTCGAAAGATTCAATTCCTTCTAGACGTTTTTGTTTTGCAAGTTCTAAATTTCGCTCTTTCCAATAGGTGTTAGGTAGGACTTCTGCAAGTAAATATCCCTTTCGGTAGTGGTCTTTGATGCGATTAGGAGCTAGGGAAATTGCCATATCGTAATATTTAATTGCTCGCTCTGCCTCTTGTCGAAGTTTTCCATCACGCCTATTTCTAGGTGTTTTTAGTTCCATCGCATTCTGATAGTGTAAATATGCTAAATTTGCTAAATAAGTAGGATTGTTCGGCAGTAATTCGACACACCGCAGGCGCAGCATTTCCGCTTCACTGCGATACTTACTCTTGCGATTTAAAAATTCAGTCTTTTCTGGCTCTTTTCGAGGAATATCTTCTACCGAAACCTCGGCTAACTTCCCACAGGCAAATCCGACTTCGCTCAAGATTTCGGCATCTGTCCATAGGGGGTGCTGGCTGAGACGATCCAGGGGGGAAAACTTGTTATATATACCGCCCCAATCACTGCGATTTTTCAACAAGTTAATTTCATTTGTTAGAGTTGAATCCCCAGAATTAGGTGGTTTCATTACAGCTCTCATTTGGTCGTTATCCAGCACACAGCAGAAAGGTAAATAAGCACCTTGTTCGAGCGCTCCTGCCCCGATCATTTGCCCCCGAAGACGTTTGTAAAAATCCCCCGACGTAATATTTAAATCAGCTACAACAGAAAACCGAATGATTACTTGCGTGTCTGTTCGATAAAACGAACTTACTCTGAGTTGTTTAGCTTTCCGAATATTCTCCTCTTTTTTCCAATAAATACCTATTACATCTTCAATAGAGTCAAGAGTGATAGCTGGGAAATTAGGGAACAACGCTACTATTTCATCTAAATATCTGCCTTGATAGGTGATTTGCCCTTGTTGAAACCGCGAATCGTCTGCTCTGGTTATAATTGTTACCACTTTTTAAACTCCTGGATACAAAGACCCTGCTTAGCTGAAGTTAAATGCTTTACATGTCAGCGTATAAGCTCTATAGCGCTGCTGAGCTACCGCGATCGCGATTCGCAGACACTGGTGCTTATTATAACTCAAATTATAAAAATGCGGGTCTCAGTAAGTCAGGCAAGAGGCCAATCCCGCAGATTGCCCGATCGCCCCTTGACTCCATGCGCTACAATTATTAAGAAATCTTTAGTTCGATCCGTTTAACGTTCCAGACGCATTATGAGTCTTCCCATTCGCAACGTCGCCATCATTGCTCACGTCGATCACGGCAAAACCACCCTTGTGGACGCTCTCCTCAGACAGTCCGGGATCTTCCGCGAAGGGGAAGAAATCCCAGATTGCGTCATGGACTCCAACGACATCGAGCGCGAACGCGGCATTACCATCCTTTCCAAAAACACCGCCGTCAGGTACGGAGAAACCCTGATCAACATCGTCGATACCCCCGGACACGCGGACTTCGGCGGAGAAGTCGAACGAGTTCTCGGCATGGTTGACGGCTGTCTGCTGATCGTAGACGCCAACGAAGGCCCGATGCCGCAAACCCGCTTCGTGCTCAAAAAAGCCCTAGAAAAAGGACTGCGCCCGATCGTCTTTGTGAATAAGATCGATCGCGAGCGAGCAGACCCCCACAAAGCCGTCGATAAAGTTTTGGATCTGTTCCTCGAACTAGGTGCTGACGACGATCAGTGCGAATTTCCCTACCTCTTCGGTTCCGGCTTAAGCGGTTACGCCAAAAAACACCTCGAAGACGAAGGGGTAGATATGAAGCCCCTGTTTGAAGAAATCCTCGACCACGTACCACCCCCCGTAGGCGACCCCAACAAGCCACTACAACTGCAAGTAACCACATTAGATTACTCAGAATACGTCGGTCGTATCGTCATCGGCCGCATCCACAACGGCACGATTAGAATCGGTCAACAAGCAGTCTTAATCACAGAAAGCGGCGCGCTTGTCAAATCAAAAATTACCAAATTGATGGGCTTTGAAGGCCTGAAGCGGATTGATATCCCAGAATCTTCTGCTGGTAATCTTGTCGCCGTTGCCGGTTTTGCTGATGCCTATATTGGCGAAACAATTACCTGTCCGAACGACCCGCAAGCGCTGCCTTTAATCAAGGTAGACGAACCAACTTTGCAGATGACTTTCTCCGTGAACGATTCGCCGTTCTGCGGTCAAGAAGGAAGTTTTGTGACATCTCGGCAAATTCGCGATCGGCTAATGCGAGAACTCCAAACTAACGTCGCCTTGCGCGTCGAAGAAACCGACTCTCCCGACAAATTTCTCGTATCCGGCCGTGGCGAACTCCACCTCGGAATCCTGATCGAAAATATGCGTCGCGAAGGATACGAATTTCAAGTATCCCAGCCCCAAGTAATCTTCCGCGAAGTCGGCGGTCGTCCCTGCGAACCCTTTGAATGTTTGGTGTTAGACGTACCCGAAGAAGCAGTCGGCGGCTGCATCGAACGCCTCGGTCAGCGGAAAGCTGAAATGCAAGATATGCACGTCAGCAGCACCGGTCGCACCCAAATCGAATTTTCGGTCCCCGCTCGCGGTTTGATTGGATTCCGAGGCGAGTTTATGCGCTTGACTCGCGGCGCTGGAATTATGAACCACAGCTTCCTCGACTATCGCCCCCTCGGTGGAGAAATTGTCGCCCGTCGCAACGGAGTATTGATTTCCTTTGAAGAAGGAGTTGCAACTACTTATTCACTGAAAAATGCTGAAGACCGCGGCGTGTTTTTCATTACCCCCGGAACCAAGGTTTACAGAGGGATGATTATCGGAGAAAACAACCGAGATGATGACATGGAGCTGAATATCTGTAAGTCGAAGCAGTTGACAAACCACCGCGCATCTGGCGGTGAAGAATTGGCGCAATTGCAAGCACCAGTCGATATGAGTTTGGAGCGCGCTTTGGAGTACATCGGTCAGGATGAATTGGTGGAAGTAACGCCACAATCAATTCGCTTGCGGAAGGTTTCTAAGAAGTTGGTCAAACGGTAAAACCATTCTAGGGTGGGGTGTAAATCCCCATCCTAAAAATCTCACTCTCAACTGTTAACTGTTTTTAAGGTCTATGGCAATAATTACGATTCAAGTTGATGACAATATTAAGACAGCGTTTGAAGAAGCCAGTCTTAAGACTCAGCAAGAGTTAAGTTCGATTATTCAATTGTTTTTTAGACAAAATTTACACAACAAAACTTTAACCCAGGTTATGGCAGAAATTTCTGACAGAGCCGCGCAGCGAGGCTTAACACCAGAAATTTTACAAGAGCTTTTAGCAGATAATAATGACGAGTAGATTTGTACTAGACACGAATGTTTTAATCAGTGCTTTACTATATTTTGAATAATTATGTTTCTATAAATTTTTCTGCATTCTCAACTTCTTCGATAGCTTCATGAATTCTTTGAAATAAGTCTGCATCAAGAATCTTAAGCAAATCCTTTTCAAAACTATTTTTAAATTCAAGATTCATGCTTGTTGTTTGAGAATTTGGAAGATTCGATAGCGACTGACTGTTTCAGTATTTTCGCCTTCTTGGATAGCATTTTCCATCCCTATATCTTCTAGGGCTTCTGTAAGAACAGTTAATTTACTGTTTAATACTTCTTTTTCCAGCTATTGACATAACTGCAATTTTTCTGGATAAGGCAGTTGTTTGACTAGGGCTAAGATTTGTTCAAAGTTTAGGGAAAGTTGATAGTTAGCTAGAGTCATTGTTCGTTATGTTGAGGGCTTGTCTATATTTTATCTCAAATCGCGGGTGGCCAGAAACCGGGTTTTTCCCTTGAATACTTCGCCGCACCTCGTAGAAACTCCCAAAAACCCGGTTTCTTTGCTTCTCGCGGGGGGCCCAGAAACCGGGTTTTTTCGAGCATACTCGCCGCACCTCGTAGAATCTGCGAAAAACCCGGTTTCTTAGATTTGCGGGGTGGCCAGAAACCGGGTTTTTCCCTTGAATATTTCGCCGCACCTCGTAAAATCTGCGAAAAACCCCGTTTCTTTGCTTCTCGCGCAATCAGAAACCGGGGTTTTCCCTTGAATACTCGTCACACCTCGTAAAATCTGCGAAAAACCCCGTTTCTTTGCTTGTCGTGGGGTAGCCAGAAACCGGGTTTTTCCCTTCATTGACCAATAATTTCAAAGGTGGTACTCGCCACGTGATTTATCCGTGGAATCAATCCAAAATCCAAAATCTAAAATCCTCAAGAAAGAGCATTTATCTCGCGCAAGTAAATCTAAAATCTAAAATCTAAAATCTAAAATCGATTGACTTTTTCTAAAAATTGTCATATACTACCGTAAAATATGCCTTTTAAATCCTTACCAGGTTATGTCATACCTCAAATCTTCCAATTTACTCTTGGCTTGTCTTTTAAGTACCAAAGCTAGCTTGTTCTTAATCGCTCCAGTTCAAGGAGCTTTGAGTGCTTATTCACAAGATAATACCGCAAATTCTCGCATAGAAATAGAAGTTGTTAACCTCGCAACCAACGACTCAGACTCCTCAGATTACTTAATGTTAGTTGCTGATGCAGGTTACGATCGAGGTCAGGATTACGATCGAGGTCAGGATTACGATCGAGGTCGTCAAGGCCGTCAAGCCCGGCAGGCATAAAATCTGCCATCAAATACAGGACAAAACTTTTTTTATATGGGATCTTCTTCTGGAAGCATCCCATATTTTTCAAAGCATGAATTCTGCGGTCAAATGTTCTCAGTTCGATGAATTGACCTACCTGGAAACAACTCACAAATTATTATTTGCACGGCGGGATATAATTTATGAAACTTTTACAAGTTCTGCTGCATCCCCATTCCGTAGATAAATTTTTTCAAGAATTTTGGACAAAGCAAGCTGTATTTATCCCAGGTAACAATTCGGCTAAATTCCAGCATTTATTTGATTGGAAAAAGCTGAATAATTTGTTGAACTACCAGGAAATTAATTATCCCGATTTGCGGTTTTCCCTGGATGGAGAATCTCTACCATCAGCCAAAGCGGAGCGATGGCTGGAAATGCTTCAGCAAGGAGCAACCTTAATTATTAATAGCGTACACAGTCGGGTTCCAGAATTAGGGGAATTTGCCGCCCATATCCGTCAAGAAATAGGTTATCGAAGTCAGATTAATCTTTATTGTTCGCCCCGTTCCCAAAAGGGATTTAATTGTCATTACGATACCCATGAAGTGCTGGTTTTGCAAATAGAGGGCGAGAAAGAATGGTGGATTTTTCCAGAGACGATCGCCTCTCCTGTTTCTGCAATGCGATCGGCACAACAAATTCCTCCCGATGAACCCCCTTATCTCCAATGTACCCTCAAACCGGGAGATGTTTTATATATTCCTAGGGGACATTGGCATTATGCGATCGCCCGTACTAATCCGTCAAGTGATGAATCTTCTCCTTCCCTGCATTTAAGTTTAGGAATTGATTGTCAAACCGGGTTAGATTGGTTGAATTGGCTGGGAGAAGAATTGCGGCAAAATTCAGAATGGCGGTCAAGTTTACCGCCGATCCGTCAAGGGGATGTTGCAGCAGTTCAACCTGATTTAGAAAAGTTGCGCGATCGCCTGATTTCCTGGCTGCAATCCCCGGAGTCGATCGATCGCTATCTCGATTATTTAGACTACAGCGATCGCCCACCGCTGCCATTTTCTTTTCCCTATCAACTGGGCAGCAATATTTTCGATCGAGGACTGGAAACCCGGTTTATTTGTTCCAACTTACATCCGGTTCAAATTTTACCCAGGGGGGAAAACGAAACTAAAATTACCATCGCCTCCAAACAAGCGAATATCAAAGGAATTCCTGCGGATTTAACAGCCAAACTATTTCAGCCAGAAGGATTTAGCCTGCTAGATTTAGCAGACTTGTGTCCCTCCCTGGATGTAGAAACAGAAGTCATTCCGCTTTTAACTCGGTTAGTGACTCAGGGGATTTTACTGGTAGAAGCTTCGGCCTCTATTGAAGAGTAAAATTCCTGGCGAACTTGAGAAACTAACCAACCGCCAAATTCCCGGAAAAATACGATTAAACCCGGGCGATTTTGACTAGGTTCTAGGGCTAATTCTACAGTCTTTTTCATCGCACTCTGTTGCTGGGGAAAATAAGCAGAAAACCTTTCGTAGCAATAATATAAATCTACGGTATAGCTTTGGTCTTGTTCCATAACCAACTCAAACCCCGTTCGGATCGCGCGCCTCGCAATCCAGGCACATTGTTTTTTTACTTGAGCCGAAAAATTCAACCGATCGGGGGATAACTTTTGTAAAATATCCAGAGTTTTGGCTAAATCTGCTTCCCAAGTAACAGCATAGTCGATCGGGGAATTTCCCGGCTTAAATTTGGGAAAGTTGAATTTGATATCTCCGGCTATTTTCAAGCTGGCTGTCTGGATAACTGTTTGCCAAATCGAATCAGGTTGCTGGATATTTGACAAATCTAATAGCTGAATTTCTACTTTTTTACAAAATAGGTAACGCTGATTGAGTCGATGGCCAATCTTCCGAGACAAAGTAATATCTTTGTCGGTGATTTCGCCGGACAAAATAGCAAAACTGTCTAAATCGGAAACCAGCCGAATTGCCAAACCGCGAGGTACAGAACCGCGCAAATAAAGCCCCTGCAAGCGATTTGACCAAACTTTCAGACAAGCTTGTTTCAGTTCTTCTACTAAAGCTTTCCAAGGCGGCAGTATTTTATCGGCATGGCAATCATTGATGATAAATCCTGCGGCATCCGTCGCGAAGAGTTGACCCCAAGGCAAAATTTCAGTCATCTATTATCCACAATTCATTTATTACAAGATCGGGGTCAGAAGCAGAAACTCGGTTTTTTTGTTCTCTGACCCGTTGACTTATTTTAGGATTTAGGCAAAAAAATCATTGGCACTAAGCATCCCAGGAGTGACGTTATCAACAATTCCCAAAATTAGATTGACTCGATTCGATCGAATCACAGTACCTCCGTCAATTATTTCTAAACTGAGGTCAGCAAAAGTTAACCCCGGACTAAGTTGAATGCGGTCAATACCTGTTTCAAAATCAACAATGCGATCGGCAATATCTAAATTAGCGGCAGCACTTGCGGATGACAAGACAAAGATATCATTCCCGGCTCCTCCCGTGAGAAAATCTTGTCCCATATCCCCTCTGAGGATATCGTTTCCTCCTCCTCCATCCAAAGTATCTGAGCCTTTTCCTCCGAAAATGGTATCGTTTCCTAGATTGCCAAATAGCCGATCTTGGCCGCGCTTTCCCGTGAGGATATCATTACTTTCTCCACCGAATAAGTTATCGTTACCCTCGCTGCCAATGATATTGTTCGCAGAATTCGGAGGCAAGTTTTGTACGGGTGGTGGCGAGTCGGTACGGGTAATGCTAATAGCATCAAAATCTTCTAGATCGTCGCGATCGCCAACGACAGTTACTCGATCGCCGATATTTAAATTCACCTGGTTTCCGTTCCTCGGTGCGACCAAAATTTCGCCGGTATTATCTCGGAGTAAAAATTCATCTTCACGGAAACCCGATACAGTGCCAGCAATTGTCACGATGACATCTTCTCTAACTGGCAATCCTCCAATATTTTGCAGGGAATTGTTGTTCAAATTAGCTGATATCGGAGGAGTATTTGATGCTGGCGGTTGATTGTTCGCAGAATTCGGCGGCAAGTTTTGTACGGGTGGTGGCGAGTCGGTACGGGTAATGCTAATAGCATCAAAATCTTCTAGATCGTCGCGATCGCCAACGACAGTTACTCGATCGCCGATATTTAAATTCACCTGGTTTCCGTTCCTCGGTGCGACCAAAATTTCGCCGGTATTATCTCGGAGTAAAAATTCATCTTCACGGAAACCCGATACAGTGCCAGCAATTGTCACGATAACATCTTCTCTGACTGGCAATCCTCCAATATTTGTCACCATGCTCTCGATACCTCTTATTGTTGTCTTGTTTTTTATTATAAAACTATTTCTCTAAACTTATGCAACACTTTTCGATCCCCTAACCATCCATTGCAAAGGGAAAAGACGAGAATACTGTTGCATTTTTTTTTAAATTGGTATAATCTAAGATAGGGAACAATTGCGATAAAAAAATTACTCGGGCACAAACTCGGGTAGAAATTGCCGGCGATCGAGGCAGCGATCGAAAATTTTCTATTGTTTTAAGCGAAAGCTATTCATCCCCGTTAGAAGTGGTATGGTGCGTCGCTAAAAAAATTTTGAATCCTCCCACTGTTGCGCGCGGTAGCGCCCCCGCCCGATGAAGCGGAAGCGGTGTTGCGCGCCCTCCATCAGGAACTGCTTTACGTGCACCGTCGCTTTTGGGAAATCCTCGCTTGCCGCCGGAGTGCGCGATCGAAATCGAGGTGGGCGATCGCGATGTGGCGCACGTTTCGGGGGGGAAATCCGAGTTGTTGGATTCGATCGACTGCGGTGTATTTGCGATCGAACTGAATGCGATTTAAATTAATAAAAAACGGAATCAGACGCGAATAAGGCGACTCGATATTTCGGATTCCGAAGCCGATATCCGCGAGAACAAGTCCTCGATTTTTTCGACTAGCAAACAGTGGCAAACGAGGTGCGCCGTCAGACTCCATCTGAAGCCATCAAACAGCGCCCCGCCAATCGGACACATACACCCGCAATTTAAATGGTGAATTTTCATAAATCTTCTGTCGCAAATTCGACTTTTGGGAGCGATCGACTTTAGACAACTCTAGGAATACTTCCGCGTAATTGCCTCTTTATAGAGAAGGATTGCTGCTGTGTGCTTGATGTTACTTTAATAAAACTTCGATCGCGCCCGATCTATCGCATATCATATACGTAGGTTGGGTTAAAGAATAAACCCTCCGCAACGCGCTTGCACAAAAAAGACTTCAAGTTGGCGTTGGACCCAACCTACATCGATCGACTATTCAGAAAAACCCGGTTGATAAGCGTAAGTCGTGTTTCAAAGTAGCGATCGAACTATCATCCATCTTCCTGCTGCTGTGTTTCGATCGAACTAAGCAATGCCTCATCCGAACAGGAATTTTCCCAATCGCCCTCTAGCCGAAGCCGCACGGATTTTGCGCCGCCCGCCGGAGTGCAGACAACCCAATAAGCATCATCCGAGCCTTTTACTTGAGCTTTTTCCCGGTTCTCCGGCTTGTCAGAAATACCCGAATATGCCTCTACACAACTCCAAACAATCCCTTCTGAATCTGTAACTTCTCGCGTCATACCTTGCCTGATGATTCTGCAATTTCAGCTTACGCATTCCGATCTATTTGTGCATCTATCTCTGTAAATATTTACTTGCCGGTTATTTGACATAATCTGATGTTTATTTTATTATTAATTTCTCGCTCCCAGTCTCCCTTTCATGTCAGTTGACACATCGGGGCGATCGCGCGCTGAACAAAGTCACACAATATGTTTTAATTTATATTTGAGCAAAATCCAAACAAAGCCAGCCATGAGTCCTAAATCAATAGCCGTGATCAACTTCAAAGGCGGTGTCGGAAAGACCACCGTCACTTGGAGTCTAGGAAATATTATATCCCAAGGAACAGACTTAGAAGTCTTGATGTTAGACTTAGATCCGCAAATGTCGCTCACAGAGGCGATCGGGCTTAACGAAAATACGGGTCATTTAGATGATAAGTTTGGTAAGTGGTACGAAAAATCTCTCAAGCATAGACTGACAATTTACGACGCTCTAGAAGTCTTTAAAAAAGCCGGACAGAATTTTAAATTTCCCGTGGGTTTCGACACCATTTATCAGATTGACGAACAGTTGCATTTTGTCCCTTCAGTTGAAGAATTGTATTGGTTAGATATCGATGGATTTGAGGGGAAAAGTGTTAAAGACTTCATCCGCAGATTCATCGGCAAAATCGCCAACTCTGCGAATCTCCCCAAATATGACTTGATGCTTTTTGACTGTTCGCCTTCCTTCAGTCTCCTCACCTACAGCGTACTCTCTTGCTGCGACTTAATATTGATTCCCGTCAATCCCGATTATTTTGGTTCTAGGGGATTGAGTTTAGTTTTAAACTCGCTTCAGAAACGGATTGAGCCTTATCCGTTTCCCAAGATAGCAGTGTTTATGAATAAAGCTAAAACCTATGGAGGATTGCTGACAAATGAAGTTCAGTTTTACATGAGAGAAGTAAAGAGACTTTGCGATGAGATATCAAAAGATAATAACATAGAAGTTAGATTTTTAGAATCGACGATTCGCGAAAGCGTCGGGCTAAAACGGGCGATTAATGAGGGAGAACTGCCGCGAGAATTAGTTAGAGAATTTGAAAAACTCTGGCGCGAGTGTGAGGAGTATCTGAAATGAGTAAAAAAGAAATTTTGGCGGCTTCCCAACAAGAAAGCGGGGGGTTAGTTGAGGAAATTGGCGAACTTAAGGAAATCTTGCGGGACGTTGCTCGAAAATTAACCCGGCTTGAGACTCAAGTCAAGCGGGGAGTGATGTCTGCTGGCTCAAAAGCTTCGGATATCCCTAGGGGTGCTGATGTTAATAAACCTGCTAATTTATCGGCGGCTAATGTTCTAGAAGTTTATGAAGAACTGCGTTTACAAGCTAAGAATGGTAATGAAGAAGAGGTGAGGCAAAAGTTGTTGGCCATGAGTGCAACTGACTTGAACTTAATGTGTTGCGAGTTAGGGATGCCACCCAGCAGCAAGAATCCGTCCCGCAAAAAAATGTTTGAGCTAATTATTGGCAGAATTAAACAGAGTTTGAGGCTGTCGCGGCATATAGACCGACAAACACTTTGAAAATTAGCAGAGGAATCGATAAAATGCGTTTTAACTTGCATTTCCCTCTGCGATATGGAACAGGCAAGATGCCCGTTCCACAAAAGCTTGTTCCACAAGATTTTCAGTTGAGTGTGGGGACTAGGGGTTGGGAATCTTGGCCGCCCCTGAAAAGCTTGTGGCAAATTCTGCAACTTTTCAGCTTCCATAAATTATGGCCGATAAGTGCGATCGCCCTCATCTCCCTAACAGTCTTAATCAGCTTGTTTTTGAGCCTTCACAGCCCTCCCCCAACCGCAGCCCAAAAACCAAGGATACTAGCGTTTACCGCCCTCCAGATGCGGGGCAGCGAGCCCAGAAACAGTTTATTTGCCCTCAATGCTACCAGTTCCGGTCGCCGCGAACTTACACCTAATATAGATGTTAACAGTCCCCTCGTGTGGTCGCCCAACGGCCAGCGACTGGCTTTCGTTGGCGGATACAGCGACATCTATACAGTCAATGCTGACGGTTCTCGACTAACTAAACAGTTTGCTGAGGGTGGTTGCAAAGCACCTAATTTTGAAATAGCTTGGTTTTCCAACAGCCAGAAACTTGTTTTTGCCCGTTCTTGCGACGGTTTTACCTCTGATGCTCCCGGTAGCCAATCACTTTATACAAGCGACACTTCTGGCATCCAAGGAACTAAATTAGTTCGGGAATTGGAAGTAGGAGGAGAGCCACCTAAAACAGAAATTTCATCAGAATTTTACCTTTCGCCGGACGGTCAGCAAGTAGCATTTGTCAAGGATAAAAATATCTACAAAATGAATGCCGACGGTTCGGTAATGACCAAACTAACTAAAACTCCCGGCGAATATATATCCGGCGGCAGTCAACTTGCTTGGTCGCCCGATCGCACAAAAATAGCTTTCCTGTTCGGCGCTTATCCGAAACAGCAAATTTACACCATTAATGCCGATGGAACCAACCTCAAAAATTTGACAAACAACCCGCAACATCAGGTTTACAACGTCAAATTATTTTGGTCGCCAGACAGCAGCCGCATTGCTTACTATTACAATAAACCAGGCGATTCAGCAGGCGAACAGCAAGATATTTACCTGCTCGACATTAACCGGGGGACAGCCAAGAACCTCACCCAAAAACCCAGAAACTACGACGAAATTTCGTGGTCGCCGGATGGCAAATTTATTGCTTTCGTCGCCGGAGAGTTCAACAATCAAAAACTCTACACAATCAATGCTGACGGCAACCAGCTAAATCAACTAGCTACCAGGCTAAAACCGTCACAAATTTCAGAATTAGCTTGGTATTCTGACAGCAACCAAATTGCTTTTATATATAATGAAACCGAAGGCAAAAAAAGCAAGTTGTATGTAATTAATCTGGACGGTTCAGGATTGACTAAATTGACAAACGACAAAGATTTGTATCCTGGCAATCCGGTTTGGCAACCGCAGTAAACTTAAGAGCCACAATATGCTGTAGGGGTGGGTTCGATCACAGATAAACCCAGCAGGGCGGGCTATATTGGCATTCCCCCGCAGCGAAAGCGGGTTACTTAACAAGAAAAAATCCACCAAACTCAACACTCAGAATAATTCTCAAATTGGGGAAGATGAAAGAATTTTTTTCTCCTTTAATGGCTGGTGAACTTGCAATTCATTTGACTCAACTTCCTGCTGTTTTTCATCCTGTACCTGTTTATCAATTTTGGGCAACTTTAAAATCGCTCCAGCTAAAACCCAATAATACACCGACACTGGATCTACATCCAGCGGATAGTATTGAGTATTGATCGTAATAAAGGCAACAAACACCCAAAAACTAGCTCCGTAACTCCGCAAACTTTTGTCCTTGACAGATCGGTAAGCTCTAAAAGTTAGAAAAGCTAAGTGTAAAAGCATCATCTGAAAACTAATCATTCCCGGATAACCTAGTTCGTATATCAACTTAGGTTGAAAAGTTTCAATTAGCTGCGTTGCACCAAATATTCGCGTTGAATTAGTTGCTCGTCCCACACCTCTGCCCAGAGGTCTATCAATGATAAAATTGTTGCTCTGCTCGAACTGATTAAAGAGAAACTGTTGGGGCGGTGCAGCATTCCAGCGACTAACAAAACTATCCCACCGCTGCTCGATAATTCCCGGGTTAATAGCTGCACCGACAAATAGCAGAATCGCCAGTCCTGCACCAATGGGAATAAATCGTTTTAAATTAACTAATTGACCGGTGAGAACTAGCAGGATTGCTGTAGCAACTGGAACCATAACTAAAGCAGCTCTTTGACCGGAAATAACTGCATTGGCAAATACTAATGCCATGCCAAATAAACCGATAACTCGCCACCAGAAGGAAGGGTCGCAAAAGGCAGAGGCAAAGGTTAAAAAAGCATTAGAAATTAAAAACCACGCCCACTGCCAAGGCGCGACAAAAGTTCCCGGCAAGCGGACAAACTTGACTTCTGGACTGAACACCAAGGAACCGCCGACAAAACATCTAGCTTCCAACGTTGCTTTATATAATTCTGCTCCGATCATGCCTCTGGTTCCCGCACACTTTCCACTTTGCAGCAACAGGTACTGAATCAAACCGAGAAGGCAGCAAACGATCGCCAAAACGATGTGCATTCGACTAAAAAACACCAAATCCTTCTTAGTGCGGAGCAGATAATAGGTACAAGCAATCAGCGGTATGTAACCTATCAATACTTTTAAGCCGAGAATTCCTTGCAGAATTGGTTTGTCGCCGCCCCTAGGGTTGAGCTGCATCTCCCCGTTGACAAAAATTAAAGTCAGCATTGCCATCATCAACAGGATGCTGAAGGTAGAAAGCATTTGTTTGGGAATGAACAGGGGCAACTGTTTATTTTTGCAGCTTTGAATTAGGGCGATGAGAGCTGGTATGTAGAAAGCATCTTTGGCTACTTGAAATGCAGGATTGCCGCCGCCAATTGCGTAGGTAATTGTACCACTGAAAGGCAGGTAAATTAGAAAAGTCCACAAAGCTTGACGGGGGTATTTGTAGGAAAGCAGCAAGATGGCTGCGGCTGCGCCTCCTCCAATAGCAATCTTAGGGCCGGCTACGAAAAACAGGGGAATGCTGAGAGCAAAGGTGATTAAGCAGCTTATGGCGATCGCCTGCACCACTTCATTGCGCTTTTGGGAAATTTTGCGTTTTTGTGCAGTTACTTCTTTTTTGCTGAGCGCTGTGGTTTTTTCGCTGTGCTTGTGTTTGGATTTCTTGGATTTGCGCTTGGTTTTCAACATAATTTCTAAAAGGCACTTATGTAGAAGGCTGAAGGCACTCTGATGTAGAAGGCACTCTGATGTAAAAGGTAGAAGGCAGAATGAAGAGAATCAAAAATAGGTCGGCAGATATGGTTAGGGATGAGAATTAAATAAAATCCACTTTTCATGACTGTTGTGGGATGGGCCTAAGAGCCCGTCCTTTCTGGGCGGGCTCTTAGGCCCATCCCACAAGAAAAAAGGGAAATGATTTAATTGACGATCGTTACTTATTCTTAAAGTCAAGATAAGAAAAAGTCTCGGTCGAGATTGTCGGTGTGACGCGGGCACAAATTAGACTGGCGACCTTGTAGAATATAACTGCTGCATCTATACTGTACAATGTACAAAAATGTACAAATCTCGAAAAAATAATTTTAATGTTGCGGTGAATATGAAATTAACAAAATTTGTATCGATCGGCATTGCCCTAGTTTTAGGAGCAAGCGGGAGCATATTATCTAGCAGCAGTAGAGCATTAGGGGCCGAAAAAGTAGTCCTCACATTTGGCCCGATCAGACAAGCCATCAATGTCAGCGACTTAGAAGAATTTGCTAAAAACGGCACGACGACGCCAACCCTCCAACAAATTATCCGGTTCTCCAAAATGGACGCGCAATTACTGCGGGGGTTCATGGGTTTAGAAATTGGTTTAAAGCCTGCTAATCTGGCGAGGGTAGTTTACAGCACCCCAGGAGAAAAGATCACTGACGACATCGGTCAAGCAATTCGGACTCAGCGCCGCACAGAAAGCGGGAAAGCTTTGCGGGCAGCGGTGATCCTGGCATCCGGGGATGACGGTAAGGTATCGCTGCTAGAAATCCTGAAAAAGTATCCTCTCAAGGAGGTTTACGTAGATGTTGCCAGCCTTCGCACCGCTGTTGGGAAAGTTCAGAGTATAGCTGGAACTCTGCGAAGCCTGCTTGAAGATGTGACGCGATCGACAACTCGCACAACTGAAACAAATCCCACCGAAAGGCCGATCGAACCTCGCCCCAGCGTGCAGCCAACAACTCCGCCTCCAGCGCCGCGCCGCGCCGCGCCATTGCCAGCACCCCAACCGCAGCCTGTGATGCCGGTCAGAGGGCTTTGGTAAAAAAATCCTAAATTTGTCCTAAAGGCGGGTTGAAGCCGCTGTTGTGGCATTCTGCAGACACTTTTGATATCAAATCCACTCTTCATCGGAATAGTAAATCCGAGTTCACTGTTCACTGTTCACTGTTGACGGTTCACGGTTCACGGCGTCAACAGTCAACCGTCAACCGTCAACATCATGTATGAGTGTTACCGGAAATGATATGAGACCAAACCCGCCCCCGCCCTACCCTTATCCCAACCCCCAAGAGGGTTAGGACTTGTGTGAAAACTCCCAAAGCAATCAATTTTTCTTGAGCAATTTTTTGAGCAACTTAGGAATCTCGGAAGGTCGAGCCGCCACAGGTATGTCCGCCTCTTCAAAGGCAGCCATTTTGTTTGGGGCCGAAACTCCAAAGGCTTTCTGGGCAGCAGCCCTAGAACTGATCAGGATGCCGGCGTGGCCCAAAGACGGCCCCTTGGGAGCGTAGCGGCCGGCTAGATAAGCAACCACGGGTTTGTCGATCGCCGAGGCGATGTAAGAAGCTGCAGCTTGTTCACTCCACCCGCCAACTTCCCCCACCAAAACTATCGCTTCCGTACTGTCGTCTTCGTCCAAAATTTGCAGCCACTGCATAAAAGAAGAACCGACAATCGCGTCGCAACCAATACAAACCGCCATCGACTGTCCCAACCGGGCCTCCGTCAGTTCTAGGGCAACTTCGTAAGTCAAAGTGCTGCTGCGACTGATCACTCCCACCGGGCCGGGAGTGTAAAATTCCTTGGGGTGAGTTCCCAGCAGCAGTTTGTCGGGCACAATAATCCCCGGACTGTTGGGCCCGATTACCAAAGTTTCGGTGGCTTCTGCTTTTCTGACTAAGTGCACCATATCCAGAGGAGGCACTCCCCCTGTGACGATCGCGATTTGCCGAATTCCTCCGGCGATCGCTTCTAGAGCAGCATCCAGCACGGAGTAAGCGTCTACCAAAATTACCGCAGTGTCAACCTGACCCACTGCCGCCACTGCTTGTTCTACCAAATCAAAAATCGGAATTCCCTCCACTTCCTGCCCCCCCCGACCGGGACTAACACCGGCGACTACATTCGTGCCGTATGCTTTCATCATCAGGGCGGCGCGGGTGGACGCGGGAGATTCTGTAATGCCCTGTACTAGGACTTTGCTTTCAGGAGTTAAATTCATCTTTCTTCCCCCTTGGAGACTCCCGCTGTACCTGTACCCAGGTCAGCGGCGAGAGGAAAAGGGGGGCAAGGTTTATGCTGCATACGAATAACCATCTTTTCTGTGAATAACTGAACAATACTTGTGGCTAATCCCTGACACTAATTCGCTCGGCGGAAATATTGAATGAGCCACTGGTTCTTACGGCAACACGTCCAACGTATGTACCAATTTTCTTGCCAGAGGTTACAATCGCTTTGACAATATCTCCCGTTTGAAAACCTTTAACAAACTTAAACCGGGGAACATAGCGAGATGGAAAGCCGAATTTGCCAGTGCGGCACATTTGACGTGTCCCGTGACCAGTTGCTTTGATCGATAGTGGCTTGCTTGTTAAAATCTTCAATGACTCAACCTTTCCGACACAAGCTGCATCTAGCCAATGAGTTTTAGGTAAATTTAATTGAATGCGGTTGAACTTCGTTAAGCCACCACTACCTGTAGAAACAGGCAAGCCAGTTGTACGGAGTCGATTAAATAATGTCCAACGAGTCGAATTGACGGCTGCTGCGTCTTTTAACGGACGTTTTGCTTGAGATAGAATCCGCTTCAAAATCTCTGGCTTTTTAGACAAGAATTGCTCAACATCTTGAGTACCTTTCTTTTTGTTGCAAGCATCGCAAGCAAGGCAAAGATTAGAAATGCGATTAGCTCCGCCTTTGGCTTTGGGATGAATGTGCTCGACTTGTAATGGTGTATTTATTTCACCACAGTAAGCGCATTTTCTCTCCCATTTGTTCAACAAATACTCGCGGATATCATAGCCATGCAAAACGCCTTGTTGGTACTCGATTCCAGAAATTTCTGGGTTTTCTAATTGCTGTAAGTCAAATCGGACAAGCTCTTGAGCAATAGAAGCAATGGGGGCGAGTTTCATCAATCTAGTCACCCATGTCAGTGTTGTTTCGACGCGGTGCTGCAAACTTGGGGCTAGCCAACCTTTAGGGCGAGTCCTGTTTGAGAATCTAGCCCGACGATAGCGGGTATGGCGATTTCTCCTGACTCTACGCAATGAAAGGCGAGATTCAAGGCTGGCTTTAATAGCTTGTCCTCGGTGTGTTAGCTCTGCACCAAAGATTACGTTTTCTCCTTGTATTAACGCAATTCCAGTAGTTCGAGAGCCAGGATCTATTTTGAGAGTGATTGGTTTTTGCGGTACTGTTACCTCTACTTTCAAAATTAGCGTAAATGGATACCTTTTGAAGACAGCAGCTTTGCCAATAGTTAGCAATTTACGTGCCAATCCTGGGCGGATTGGATTGAGCGGTCGTTTTTTGGTATCAAGTACAAAAACCAAATTAGACATTTAAGTCCTCCCTTACGGGGTAATGTTTGCTTCGTCAATGTTTAAGGTCGGTAACTATCTTAAAAGCACTGGCTTAACCCTTACACCTGTTTAACTTTTAAGTTCTAGAGCGGAAGACTAGCACGCATCCTCCGGTAGGTACTTCAACACTTACCTTAAACGTAGTGGGCGAACCACTTAGACTGGTCAACTAGGCAATTTCTGTGCCCGCGCTGTCTCGGTACTCCGAGCAGCGCCGGGTGATTGACTTTTTCCCACTTGACACTCGATCTGTAAAAAGCAGAAGGCCTTCATCTGTAAAGAAATCTCATTTTTTGCCGATCGACTGCCCCTACTTGGCGGAGGATACAGAAGCGGCCGCAGCCTCATCCAAAGTGCTAGCTAGCTGCACCGGCAACTGTCCCAAACGCTTTTTAACAGCATCAGCATCGATCTCTACCAGTCGCAGCACAACTTGGATGTGGCGGTTAGCGCGAGCTTTCCGTTCCAAATAGCCGGCTACTGCAGCGATTATTTCCTCAGTCTTGGAGGCGCTGCCCAAAATATTTACAAGTATCACCTTAACGCTTTTATCCTGAGCGACTAACTCCAGACCCAACTCCACGCGATCGCGCAGGGCATTTGCTGCATAGTAGCGGTCTAGGGAACCAATATTCACAAAATTAGCTGGTTTTCCTCCTTGGTGGGTTACAGCATCTAGAGTTGCCATTGTCAGGCCCACTCCGTTGCACAAAATCGCAATATTCCCGTCTAGTTCGATTAATTGCAGGGATTCGGAATTCGAGATTGGGGATTTAGATTTGGGGTCAAACTCCGGCGACTGCTGAACCTTGGACTGGGAATGGGAGCGATCGCCCCCAGCATGGGGACTTCTTCTTTCCCGTGCCAACCCGCCCAAGAGCTTCTTCTCCGAGAGTGCTGCCAAATCTGGATGTCGTCCCAAGGCATCGTCGTTGGCGGTGACTTTACCGTCTAAAGCCATTACCTCTCCCCTTGGACTGATGCCGAGAGGATTGATTTCTACTAAATCTAAATCTTTTTCGACAAACAGTCGGTACATTTTTTCGACAATAGTGCTCACCGATTGAATCAAGTCTCCCTGCAATCCCATTTTCAGCGTGAGACGCCTCGCGTAGAATGGGGAAAATTCTTGATCTACGGCAACTTGCTGCATTTGGTCGATCGACCCTTCGACATCCATACCTCCTTGGCTCGACCCCAGAAGCACCGGGCGTCGCGCTACGGGGTCTAGGAGTACCGCTAAGTACAATTCTTGGTCGGCGTTGTACTTTGCTTCTGCCAGCAGGACTTGGGGATATTCATCCTCGATCGGCAAATTAAAAATTGTTTGGGCTGCTGCTACTGCATCGATCGTATTTTCTACAAACTTGATACCGCCGGCCCTGCCCCGTCCCCCAGCCCGCACTTGCGATTTGAGTACAACGGGGTAAGGAATTTTCAGTCCTTTGAGGTCAGCGGGATTGTCAATCCGCTGCGACGGCAAAATCGGAATTGCCATCTGGCGAAATAATGATTTAGCTTGGTACTCTAACAAATCCATTTATCAATTACGGGTGACGGGTAGTTGGCAACAAGCAATTCGTCCTAATTGGCAATTCATAATTAATAGATAGTAATTGGTTTTTTGTCAAGTTAAAAGTTAAAAATTCTCGCTTTTATCTTTTAATTTTAGACTTTTGTATGGCCGATTACTTATTCGCTATTACCGCTCGCCGATTACCTATTACCTAAGCTGTTTCAAAGTGTTTTTTTCTCGAAATTGCCAAATTTTACTCTTAGGATCTGGCAGGGAGATATTTGGCGAGCGTTGGTGTTTTTTTGTCTCGCAAAATCTTCGGACTTTCGGCCATACTGTGCCGAGATATTTCTGCGAATTGTTTACTTGAGGCTATTAACAGCGCCTTGATGGACGGTTTTGACCCATTTGAGCCGCTTGGGCCGTACCGCAATCCGAGCCGTTACAGTCCCTACCAGCAGCCAGTGGAACATATACACAGTACCCCGCAGCGTTTGCAGCCCGGTGAGAAAAACTCGCCTTACGTCAAATTTGGTTTCTTTGCGAGTGCGGCGCAAACCGACAAACATTCCCACCACCGACAATGTAAGGGTCATAAAAGTTATGGGACTGGCGATCGGCATCCGGCGCAGCGCAATTGACATCACAAAGTCGGGTAGGGCTACTGTGGGTAAGAAATATTGAGATACCCAAAATCCAAATAAATCCCAAGTTTTCCCAGTTCCCATGCGGTTCCGCAAAATTAGCCGCCAGTAGTCAAGATAACGCTGATAGCCACCTTCTGCCCAGCGATTGCGCTGATGCCACAGAGCGCGAGCGTTAGTGACTCCTTCTTCTGACACGGCTGGGAAAGAGAGAAATTCAATGTCCCAGCGGTCTAGGTGCAGCCTCACCGTCAAATCCAGGTCGTCGGTAATCGTCTCCTCGTTCCAGCCTCCGCAGCCTTCCAAGGCGGTGCGGCGCATGAATTGGCCGTTACCGCGCAATTCTCCAATGCCGCCGATCGCAATCCGCTGCTGCTGGAAAAAACTGTCGAGAGCCATTTCTGCTTCTTGGCCGCGAGTCCAAAAATTTACCGAAGCATTGGCGATGGCTTTTCTGACTTGCACAGCCCCTACCTTTTCTGCATCGAACACCGGCAGTACCAGGCGCAGCAAGTCTGGCGTTACCGTCGCGTCGGCGTCAAATATTCCCACAAATTCCCCGCGAGTCAGCGGTAACACTTGATTCAGTGCTCCCGACTTGCCGCCGCTGGCATTTGCTCCTCTGCGAAATACTTTGAGCTGGGGGTACTTTTTGGTTAGCTGTTCCAATACTAGCGGCGTGGCGTCGCTGCTGTGATCGTCGATCGCCCAAACTTCGTAGCGGTCGATCGGATAATCTACATTGCAGATGGATTCTACGAATCGGGCAATCACCGCTTCCTCATTTTTCGCCGCTACCAGCAGCGACACATAGGGCCAATCCTCTCGACTTTCATCCGCAAGAGGCGGCAGTGCGGGCTTGGGCTGGGCAAACAAAACTCGAAATGCTTGCATCCACAGCAGTCCCGTCAACCCCCACACTACCCACGCACCCCAAGAAATCAAGTGCAGGGCGATCGTGCCGGCCCAAATCGCAGCCAGCACTGCGGCAGCTTTTCCGCGCCTTCCCCGGTACAGATTTTGAGGAAAGGAGGGAGTTCCCGGCACAGACACCGCCACCGGGAGCTCTGCTTTTGTTTCCGCGTCAAACACCCTGTCGCCAATGTCTGATATAGCAAATACTTTGCTGAGCTTCGAGTTCGAGGTCAAACTCTTGAGCTCTTCTTGAGCTAAATCAGAGATGTCCAAGTTAAGCTCGCTGCGAGCGTCGTTTTCTGGCCAAGAACTCTCCTGCATAGGTTACTTGATTCAACCACCAATAGTTTTTGATTTTAGATATAAGCATCTACTGTATCAGTTTCTGGGCTTTTGTCGAAAGCGGACGGGAGGACAACCAGCGGGTTCGGTGATTGTACGGCCCTGGTAAACGGGTACTGCATAGAGTATTTAGCTTGACTTTTGCTTGCGATCGACCTGGAATATCTGCTAGTTTTTTCAGGGGATCTAAACTATCTGTTAGTAATAATTGTCTGAGGTGGAAATATGTCTATTCCTCAACTCAAGCCAGCCGATGACAAAGAAGTGAAAGTCTACGCGCCTTTCTGTCAAGAGCCCAGGCGTAAGTTTTTACCGCACGCTATTGGCCTCTACAAGCTCAAAACCTTGGAGGGAGCAAGAAAAATTGACGGCGGGGAGAGCGTGCCGTTTGTCGCTAGTTGGAATATCTCGTCGCTGCCGATCGACTTAACCCGCTGTCGGGTGTTGTTTGACGGCAATGCTGAACTCAGCTACGAAGTGACTATGCAAAGCTCTGAGTTTGTTAGTTGCTTAATTGAGGTTCTCCTGACTTTTCAGCGAACTCGTACTGTCGATTTTTCTAAAACGTTTTACCGCAAGCTGATGCGAATGGATGAATAACTTTCACCGCAGTCGCACTCCCGAAAGTCCGCAATTGACAATCAAGCAATTTAATCCGGGGCCCCCGGATTGATTCGTGGATCGAGAAAAAAGCTCCTCGCTCCCGATCGCCAGCCCCCGGATTTATCAGTGGGCTTGCTTTCTTCAATCTAAAATCTCAAATCTAAAATCTAAAATCGATAGTCGCACTCCCGAAAGTCCGCAATTGACAATCAAGCAATTTAATCCGGGGCCCCCGGATTGATTCGGGGATCGAGAAAAAAGCTCAGAATCCCGATCGCCAGCCCCCGGATTTATCAGTGGGCTTGCTTTCTTCAATCTAAAATCTCAAATCTCAAATCTCAAATCGATTGACGGGCGCTATAACTGACCCACCAATAGTGTAAAGCCACGACGGCAACATTACATGATTGGGGAGCCAATTTTATTTGAGAAGCGGAAATAGTAAGTGAGTTGTTGGATCGTTCTCAATAATCCCTTTGGGGGTCAGCACTTATCCCCATTGCTAAAGTAAATCTACCGCAGTTTTCAGTTGAGCGTGATACAGAGTTCGCTACCTGTATTTCATCCAATTGAAAACTACTGTACTTTGTTCTGGTAAAAGTCCAAAAGTCTATTTCGGACATGGGTGCTGTGCGAGTAAGCGCGAGCGAAGCTATCGCCGTTAGGCGAATCGCGCCGTCCGATTTCGTTCAAATTTTGCGACTCGGTAGCTGAGAGGAAAGCGCTGTAGATCCGCCCAAGGAAAATTAATCTACAGCCCTTGACGGCGATCTGCCTAGCATCGCAATCAGCCCAAAGGCTGCCGAAATTCCAGCCCGCGCCGCCCGACAATTTATGTGTTTAGAAGCTAGAATCCCGATTATAAGGAGCTTATTGCTCGCATTGCCAGTGTTCAGCTTTAACGCGGGCGATCGCACTAATAATGAATAACTAATAATACATATAGCAACCCTAAATCATTCGCGTAATTATTGTAGGGGCAATCCCACGCCCAGTTGCCCCGATAGATAGGGGGTAGGCACTCTTAGCACTACCCCTACAAATTTACATGAATTATTTATGATTGCTATATCGATTGTCGATTATATGCAAGAATGATCGGGCAAGCACCGGGCTTGATTCCTACAAAATACCTGTATTATAACAATCCTTGCAGGAGTCGTATTTTTTTTACCCCACCCCAACCCTCCCTTACGAAGCGGAGGGGGTAAGAAATTCACAAATGATGCGAGGATTGGTATATACCCAACAAAAACTGCACCAAGCCCTATTAATAGGTTATTCCTAGTCAAATTCCCACTTATACCCTGTTATATTTATTTGATAAAAGTCGGTATTAATATCTAATTATAGCAAGAAACATGACTAAAAATTTATAATTTAAAATTTTTGATTAAAAAAATATCAGCGATAAATAATTATCAAAAACTGCTGGCAAAACAAACAATTTAAAAACTGGTTTTCCAAAATCAAGTAAAAAGAATGGGAAGAAAATGGTTGCGAACAGGTAAATAAAAAATTTTCGCCAAAAAACAATCTGCCCAAAAGCGACAAAATCGAGTATAATCGAGTATAATATATTATTTCTAAATTGAGGCTCAGTTCAGAAATACTGTTGAAAAACTAAATTTATTGAAATAGACAGGTGCACATTGAGGATTGAAGGCGTACCCAAATTGACTAAATATTTGCTGATCGGTTCCACAAAAGCTTACAGTGGCAAGTCTGCCATCGCCCTAGGGATGGCACTCGGACTCCGGGGAAAAGGACTGGCAGTCGCCTACGGCAAACCTCTGGGAACCTGTTTGAGCTCGCCCGGAGCTGGGATAGAGGACGAAGACGTGCGGTTCGCCGTAGAGACGCTGAATCTCTCAGAAAGTCAGATGCCGTCAACACTGCTGTATTTGGATGAAGAGACGGTTCACAAGCGTTTGCGGGGAGAAGACAAGACAGATTACCGCCAGTCTTTAGCGCAATATTTGCAAGCTCCCAGCGGAGACTTGGCGCTGTTAGAAGGCCCAGCTAATTTGGAGGAAGGCAGTCTGTTTGACTTGTCTTTGGCTCAAATCGCTGAGACAGTTGATGCCTCTGTGCTGTTGGTAGCTCGCCCGATCGATCTGTATATAGACGATTTGCTGTCGGCTAAACAGCGTTTGGGTTCGCGGTTGCTGGGCGTGGTACTCAATGACGTTCCCTCGGACAAACTCGAATCGGTAACGGCGACTGTGCGGCCTTTTCTGGAGGCTGCGGGTATTCCAGTTTTGGGAATGCTGCCGAGAAGTGCTTTGCTGCGAAGTGTCAGCGTCAAAGAATTGGTGCACCAATTAAAAGCTGATGTGCTGTGCCGTCGAGACCGTTTGGACTTGATGGTGGAAACCTTGACAATTGGCGCGATGAATGTTAGTTCGGCTATGAAGTATTTCCGCAAAGCGAGAAATATGGCGGTGGTGACGGGGGGCGATCGCACGGACATTCAGCTAGCTGCTCTGGAGAGCTCGACTCAGTGCTTAATTTTGACAGGCCACTTGCCTCCTTCTCCCCTAGTGATTGGCAGGGCAGAAGAAATGGAAATTCCGGTTTTGTCTGTTGATTTGGATACCTTAACCACGGTAGAAATTATCGACAGCACCTTTGGCAGCGTGCGCCTGCACGAACCGATCAAGGTGGAATGCGTTACTCAGCTAATGGCAGAACATTTTGACCTTGATGGCATGATGGCATCCTTGGGCCTGGGCGATCGAGTCCATTAAGAAGAGAGCCGGAGCTGAGAGAAGAAGGTATTCGGCAGAGAGAACTTTTTGTTTAAATAAATAAAAAGGTAAAATTCTTAAATTCTCAATTTTTCTTGAATTCTACCTTGATCTCTGGCTTCCTCAACTCTCCCGCTCCTCTAGTCTGATCCCGTAAATCAGCAATTCTTAACTTCTTTTTGGCGGCAATGGCTAGTGAGTCTGCTAAAATCCACAACGTAGTTTTATTTAATTTAATAAATTCTTTGAGTCAATCAATTGAGCTACCCAGAGTAGATGATTTTTTACAAGAACTTGCGGCGATCCAGCAAACCGGCTCCAAGCGGATTGCTCTTTTGGGTTCTCGCCACGTTCCTATTACCCACCAGCAGCTAATTGAGATGCTGAGCTACGCCATAGTTCTGGGAGGCAATCAGCTCATCACTTCTGGCGCTACAGGCACCAATTCAGCCGCAATTCGGGGGGCAATGCGAGCAGATCCTAATCTGCTGACGGTGATTTTGCCACAAAGCATGAGTCGCCAGCCTCGGGAGTCTCGCGACCAACTCGAACAAGTGATACATTTGGTAGAAAATCCCAAAAATGATAGCTTGTCTCTCCCGGAAGCAAGCGCCATGTGCAATCAGGAGATTATTTCTCGCTGCCAGCAACTGATATGTTTTGCTTTTCACGAAAGCCACACTTTGCTGAAAACTTGCCAGGATGCGGAGGAACAGCGCAAGGTGGTTACTCTGTTCTATTTTGATTGAACTGCGAGGCGGATGATGCTGTTGGGATTACCTGTGTCGGTTATTCTGCTTGATTGTATTGCTGCTGCGGCTGCGCTGGTGTACGCACCGTTTTTGGTGGTGGCGTTCGCCCGCTTGCAGCTAGGCTATGACCAAGCAGCCCCCCGCGCTATGTTTGAGAGGTTGCCTGCTTACGCTCAGCGGGCAACTTGGGCTCACCAAAATTCGTTTGAGACGTTTATGCTGTTTTCAGCGGCGGCTTTGATGGCTTTTGTGACGGGGGTAGATTCGGAACCGGCGGGTTGGGCTGCGATCGCTTTTACGATCGCCCGGTTGTTGTTTTCGGTTTTCTATATTCTCAATGTGCCACTGGGGCGATCGCTCATGTTTGCGATTAGTTCTTCTTGCACTGTTTCTTTATTCTATTTCAGTTTAATGGCTGTTAACGGCTAATTTTCAGTAGTCATTGGTTATTGGTTATTGGTTATTGGTTATTGGTTATTGGTTAGTTGTTAATGCCCAATGCCCTGTTTGGCCAATGCCCAATGCCCAATGCCCAATGCCCAATGCCCCATTACCAATTACTAATTTATGGCTGCTAGTTATTCCTTTGATATTGTCAGCGAGTTCGATCGGCAAGAATTAGTCAATGCTGTTGACCAAACTGTGCGGGAAATTCAAAGCCGCTACGATTTGAAAGATACAAAAACCACTCTAGAATTGGGCGCTGAAGCAATTACTGTCAATACGGACAGCGAATTTACTCTCGACGCAATTCACACTGTTTTGCAAACTAAAGCCGCCAAGCGCAATTTGTCTCTGAAAATTTTTGATTATGGGAAAATTGAAGCTGCTAGTGGTACTAGAGTACGCCAAGAAATCAAACTGAAAAAAGGGATTGACCAGGAAATTGCCAAGAAAATCACTAAATTAATTCGAGATGAGTTTAAAAAGATTCAAGGCTCGATTCAAGGTGATGCAGTGCGGGTTTCGGCTAAGGATAAGGATGAGTTGCAGTTGGTGATTCAACGCTTGAAGCAAGAAGACTATCCGATGGCTTTGCAGTTTACCAATTACAGGTAAATTTGATAGTTTATCGGGACTTCAGTCCTCATACGTGGTGACGAATCAGGACTTTAGTCCTGATTAGAAACAACTTTTTACCTACTTAATATTAAATATCTAAACCCGTGACAGTTAAGTCGGGAGGATGTTCGACAACAAACTGGTAATATAACTCTTGCTTTGCTTGCGGCGGCAGAGACATTATCCATTCTAGCAGTCCCATTTCACCTGCTACTATCTTCGGATTAGTGAGAGTCGATCGCACTTTAATTTGTTCATTGCGGCTGACTGGCAATTGCTCTTGTAGTGTCAGGTGTACCTGCACCTGCTGCAAGTTTGTCACATTTAAGCGATAAGCGTAACTCGTGCGCCTCTGCTGACCGATCAGTTTTTTATCTACTTGTCTTTCTACTAATTCCCGCTCTATTTTTAACCGTTCATCTATTCCTAAATTCAGTTTATATTCTTGGCCGGGGGAAACATTTTCTAACTGCAAACTGCCGACAAAAGTGTTATCGCGAAAGATATTTGCTTTACCGGGAAGCAGAGTTGCACCTGTCAGCGGATTCACAACAACTGCTTGCAAATAGGCAAAACTGACTAATCGCGGGACGGCTATATATTCAGGTTTAAACGGATAATTTTCGCCGAAAATAGTAACTTTGTGCGGTGTGCCGTCGCTGGGAATCTTGGTATTTCCGCCTACTTGAAATGAGACGGTGCCGCCTTCTTTCGATATTTGGGCTGTGGCGGTTTGAGCTTCTATGGGTTCGGGTGCTGCAGAAACACTAGGCTCAGTCATCATGGCTAATGCTACTTCGTTTGCACCTGATTTAGAATCGTATGATGCCATACTTCTTGTCATTCCCGCTCTGTGAAATTCTGCTGGAGGCGATTTTGAGCGAAGAATATCGATATACCAGGATTCTAATTTGGGGGGTAGCATTCCCATTCCGGGTTTTGCTGTAGATAAAGTCAGCGCTACTCCCGTCCAATCTTCGCCTGTATTTTGATTGACTTCGGCTAGGTAATTGAGATTAATTTGGTTGTTGTTAGTGTTGACTCGCAAGTCGTAAAGGGGAGTCCAACGGGCTCGCATGACTACATAGGAAACTTCTAGTTCAAAATTGCCGATGCCGCTGGGTTCAATGGCAACAATGATGTTAAAGCTTTGCTGAGAATGGGGAGTTTGTACTTGGCGCAACTGTTGCTGCAAAGCTTCTATTTGCTTGTCTAATTCGCGCTGCTGTTTTTCGTGTTGGGCGATCGCACTTATGTATTTTAGGTAATTAGTTCCTAAAAAGTTGAGCAATTCGCCAGTTTCGTTTAAACCTACCTGCTGTTTGGCGATGCTGCTGGAAAAGAATCCGACGCTTTTTTCGCTCAAACCTTCCACAAATTTGAGCTGAATTTTTCTGGCGGTTATTTTGTCGTTAATTCCCCGTCTTTGGGTTTGTAACTCCTGAATTTGTTGGGTTAATTCGGCGGTGCGATCGCCCACTGGTTCGCTGCTAAACACTGTTTCGGTTCGCACTCCCAGCAATCGCACTGCAACTGTACCCGCACCCGTGGCCCTGACTGACTCTGTGTCGAGGGTTGCGGGTACAGAGGCGATCGCCAATTCTCGCTCGTTTCCCGTCAGAGATACCGTACCGCGGCGCGTCACCAAAGCGCGATCGGTGTAAACTGTAACTTCGGATATGCTAGTATTTAGTGTTTTAATGGTATCAGAATTAAGTATTTCTGAGTCAGTCATTGCCAGTTGCTCCTATTTAATAACCGTTTAGTCGATCGAGCTATTTCAAAAGTAGTTGGTCGATTAATTTTCCCGATCGCCCATTCCTCTAGAAAATTCCTCAAGCGCATCCAAAGGCGAAGCAAACAAAATACAGCGCTTCAGCAAAGACAACTCTAACTCCGGCAGTATTTCGCTGCTAGCAATGCGATCGTAACCTTCCTCTCGCAGATGGTAAAGCTCTAGAGTGCCATCTTCCCAAAACCAGACTTCCGGGACTCCCATCAGTCGATATTTCTGAAGTTTAATCGGACTACCGCTAGTAATGACTACCTCAATACACAAATCGGGAACATCTTTATCTGTTCCGAAACAATAAGACAAATCTGCCTGATACTCGACTTTCCCCTCAACAATTTGACTGTAACTGCCACTCGGAAAAAATTGTATTCTATTAAATTGAAAAAAATTGCTCAGTAGCGCTGCAATCAGACATCGAGTTGCCTCGTGAGGTTTACTGATTCCCACAATTTCTAGAACTCCATCACAATAAAATAAGCGTACATTCGGCACGTCTTCAAAACTAGCTTGAATTGCTTTGAATTGATGCCATGTCAAACCGCGCCAAGTAAAACGCTGTTCGGCCGCAGGAGAAATTGTTGGATTGTCTACAGTTTGAAGCATGATTTTTTTATTGATGTTCAAAATGGTAGCGGGGTGGGCGGGTTTACGAGATCGTTAGTTTTAGAACATTGATGGTTGCTCAAACCCGCCCCGTGGGTTAATTTTAGCTTAGTGGCTCGATTCCCGCCAAATCCAAAATTTGAGGAATTAAATCTTCTCGTTTGACGGCCATCATGTGAACTCCTTGACAAATCTGCCGCGCTAGCTTGACTTGTTCGGCAGCAATTTTTATGCCTTCCTGCAAGGGTTCTGGAGCTTTTGCTAAACGATCGATCGTCTCTTGTGGGATGTGAACTCCCGGCACGTATTTTTTAATAAATTCAGCATTTTTAGCTGATTTAAACAAAAATATTCCTGCTAAAACTGGCTTGTTGCAGCCCGCAGCAATATTGTGCATAAACTTATCTAAAAGTTCAAAATCTGTTATTAATTGACTCTGAAAAAACTGTGCTCCAGCCTCTACTTTTTTCTCAAATCTACTTTGCAAACCAGACCAACTGGGGCATTGCGGATCGACGGCAGCACCGACAAATAAATCGGTAAATCCGTCTGTTAAAGGTTTGTCATTCCAGTCTTTGCCGCCATTCATTTTTTGAATGACTTGCAACAGTCGTACTGATTCCAAGTCGAATACACTTTTTGCTTTAGGATGGTCGCCCGCTTTGACGGGATCGCCTGTAAGTGCTAATACATTGCGGATGCCTAAAGCGTGGGCTCCCATGAGATCGGCTTGCAGACCAATTTGATTGCGATCGCGACAAGCAACTTGACAAATTGGCTCAATTCCGTGCTGCACTAAAATTGCCGAAACTGCTAGGGGGCACATTCGCATCACTGCGCGACTCCCGTCGGTGATATTAATGGCGTGCACTCTGTTTTTGAGGCGTTGGGCCATTTGAATTGTGTGAGTCATGTCGCCACCTTTTGGCGGGGCCACTTCGGCGGTAATTATAAATTCTCCGGGGGTGGTGCAGGCTGTGCGAAAACGGTTCATGATTATTTTTCTGTTATTGGTTATTTGTTATTTGACAGTTGACAGTTGTTAGTTGACAGTTGGCAGTTGTTATTCTTAACCAGTAACCAATAACAACTAACCACAAACCACTAAACAGGTAAAGAATAACCGAAAGCTGTCTTAACCTTAGTTAGAGTTTGATTAGCAATAGCTTCTGCTTGTTCTCTTCCACGACGTAGTACAGACTCTAAATATCCCCGATCGTCCATTATTTCCTTGTATTTATCCTGAATTGGTTTGAGGGCATTAATTGTCGTCTCTGTCAGCAAGGGTTTAAAATCTCCCCAACCCATGTTTTCACACTCCGCTGCTACTTCTTCTTTAGATTTGCCGGAAAGCAGGAGATAAAGTGTCAGCAAATTTCTAGCTTCGGGGCGATCGGGGTCGTCAAAAGTCAAACCGCGCACGGCATCGGTTTTGCAGCGCTTGATTTTTTTGGCGATCGCATCTGGCGAATCCAATAAATTAATTCGACTTTGTTCGGAAGGGTCAGATTTCGACATTTTGCGCGTGCCATCTGTCAAACTCATCACCCTCGCACCGTCAGTCCGAATTAAGGGTTCGGGAAGTTTCAATACGGGCTTTTCGGGTGTGCCGAATTGGTGATTTAATCTGATGACAATATCGCGGGTGAGTTCCAAATGCTGTTTTTGGTCTTCTCCCACTGGCACTTTGTCGGCATCGTAAAGCAAAATGTCTGCTGCCATTAACACCGGATAATTTAGCAAACCAGCGTTGACATTTTCGCCTTGTTTAACTGCTTTTTCTTTAAACTGAATCATATCTTCGAGCCAGTTAATCGGCGTAATACAGTTGAGCAGCCATGCTAGTTCTGTGTGCGCCGTGACGTGGGATTGCACGAAAATAGTAGAATATTCTAAATCGATGCCGCAAGCTAAATAGAGTGCGGCGATCGTGTAAGTGTCGGAGGCTAGAGTTGCTGGATTGTGCGGTGCGGTAATTGCGTGCAAATCGACTACGCAGAAGTAATTTTCGTACTGACTTTGATTTTCTACCCAGTTGCGAATGGCACCGAGATAATTGCCTAGGTGAAGATTGCCGGTTGGCTGAACTCCAGAAAGAACGCGCTGTTTGCCCATGAGGAAAGAATAGAATTGAACTCACATTTCTATATTGACACGTTATTTCAATTTCAGAGCCACTAATTTTCTGGCGGTTGACTGCTGACTGCTGACTGCTGACTGTTGACTGACAACTAACAACTGACGACTGACAACTGACAACTGACTAATTACCAATCTGTCAGCAACCTTGCTTTCCGCAAAACAAATGTCAGAATAGTTTCTTCGCCGGTAATAATATCGGCTCTGCCTTCCATTCCCGATTGAATCGAATACTGGCGGGGGACATTAGCCTGGGGGTTGCCGAAGAATTGGCCCTTGGCGGATTTGAGTTTTGTTAAATAAGTTTGTTCGGGCTTAATTGCCACTTCGTAATAAGCTGTACCTAAATTATTAGTGGGATTTTGAGGGGCGATCGCATCTGGGGCGATTTCGCTGACAGTGCCTTTTAATGTGCCGTAATCGGGGAAAGGTAAAGCCGAAATCCTGATCTGTACGGGTTGACCGATTTGGATGCGGGCGATGTCTTGGGATGTCACCTTGGCTTTGACTACCAGGGGTACGTCGCTGGGGACGATTTGGGCGATCGCACTGCCGGCTTGTACGGTTTGACCAGTATTTCGTACTTCCAATCTGAGAATTGTACCATCCGTGGGCGTGCGGATCACGCTATTTTCGAGTTTTAACTCAATTTGATTTAGTTCTTTTTTAGCTTGAATTAATTGTTGTTGAATGGACGATCGCTTGACGAGCAAAACCCGCCGACTTCGGCCCAGTCTCTCGGCGACATCCGGCAGCGGTGTGGCGATTTTTACTAAAGCGGATTCGATTAATTCCTGTTGGGCGGAAGTTTCACTTTGGATGCTTTTAAATTGGGCGCTGGCCAAAATTTGATTTTCTAAGTCGCGAAGTTGCTGGTTGATTTGCTGTGCTGTGGTTTGAGACTGATTAATTATTTCTTGTAACTGCTGTTGTTGAGCGCCCAAACGCGAAGCATCTACAACTGCGATCGCATCTCCTTCTTGTACTCTCTGATTCTCGCTGACAGCAATGCTTTCGACGGTTCCTTCGGTGGCGGCTTGCACGACGCGCACTTCTCCGGCTGGACGGACGATCGCGTCTGCTTTGACTGTAGCGCTGTATTTGGTGACGCTAGCAAGGGCGATCGCCCCGCCAAAGGTCGCCACCATCAAAATGCCCCCCAAAGTCGTCCAGCGGCTGACAGGGGGCAAAAACTGGTCGTTATCAAAGGTTTCAGCGGGTGTGGCTTCGGGAGTCAGAGACATGGCGGCAAGGGGGAGAGGGGAATAGTTTGGAGTTTGGAGTTTTGAGTTGGGGAAGAGGGAGAGATCGCTGATTTCTTTTGTCACTTTTACTCTCACCTTTCCGGAAACCAAGAATAGGTTTAGAAGTCTAAATCAAAATTCACAGGGTAAAGGTAAAAATCCGCACAGCTTTGCCGTTCCCACCCACAAAGTTCGCCAAATATCAAGAGGAGTGAAGCCAGCGGGCTACTGTCATTCGATTTTAGATTTTAGATTTTAGATTTTGGATTGACTTGCGCGAGATAAATGCTCTTTCTTGAGGATTTTCGATTTGGGATTGATTGCACGGATAAATCACGTGGCGGGTATCACATGAAGAAATTCGCGGTCATGAAAATACGGCGTTTCCGCCATAACTTTTGGCGCTGTTACCGGGTTTTTACTGTATGCGTAGGTAGTAAGTAAGTACATAGGTATCAATAGGAGTTATTTATGCCAGAAAACCAACAAGGTTCACTCTTCATCGAACTAACCGATGGAGAATCTGCTACTGTCAACGGTGGCTGCATTACCAGCGGTGTTAGTAGCGCTAATAACAACAGCGAGACGGATAACAGCAGCAGCTATGGCCTGAATATGCTGTTTTTCCTGCCACCGCCTAGGCAGTTTTATCTGTACGATCCGAGCCGCGATCGCCCTTACCCAACCCTAGTGGTTTAGATAGCTGAGTCAAGTTGTGCGATCGAGTAAATTTTGAAATTTTATCAGTAGTATTCCGGAGGTCGTACAGAACCACAAGAAGTATTACTCAGTATTTACACTAGGGTCTAGAAATTAAATAATATTTCTAGTTTTCCTTCAATTTTATTAAGTTAAACGGAGTCCAATCATGAAAGAAACAAAGGACAATTCACTGTTTGCTGAACTTACATCTGAAGAATCAGCTAGCGTCAACGGCGGTCACTATTATGCCAATCGATACAATTGTCACCGGCAGCGGCGCAGTTGGGTCGTGTACCGCCGGAATTACGACGGTTCATACAGAAGAGTAGTCCGCTACGCCTACTACTAAAGTTTAGTGCTAGTCAATTCAGATTTATAACTGTGGAATCGAGAAAGCACCCATAACTTTATGGGTGCTTTTTGCTGATTGGGTAGTTGGTGATGAGTAATCTTCTTTATGCTCTACCATTATTCATTTTGCAAAATGTTAAAGAACATCCCTTTGATCGGCAAAGTGCCATTATTCGGACAAGTTAACAGGTTTAAGAAATATCAGGTTGTTCTCCAGCAGAGCGAAGAAGATTGCGGGGCGGCTTGTTTGGCTTCGATCGCGAAATTTTACGGACAAAATTTTACTATTAGCCGCTTGCGAGAATGTGCGGGCACCGACCAAAAAGGGACGAGTTTACTTGGCTTGAAACAAGGTGCTGAGGCGATCGGCTTTAATGCTCGATCGGTGCGAGCAGCCGCTGCAATTTTAGACAAGCTCGATGATGCCCCTCTACCGATGATTATTCACTGGAGCGGCTCTCACTGGGTTGTTTTGTACGGAAAACAGGGCAACCAATATGCGATCGGCGATCCAGCCGTCGGTATGCGCTATGTTTCTAAAGCAGAATTAGCAGCAGCTTGGACAGATTGGCTGTGCTTGCTAGTAGAACCCGATGCTGAGCGGTTTTTTGCAGCAGCAGAGGGTCAACCGCCCGCCAATTCTTTAGAAAAATGGATGCGCCGGATTGGGATTTATCGCCCGCTTTTAATGGAAGCATTTTTGCTAAATGCAGTGTTGGGTTTGCTGTCAATTTCTTCGCCTTTTCTAGTTCAAATGCTCACCGACGACATCCTGGTGCGGGGAGACAGACAACTCCTGGCAAGCGTGGCGATCGCAGTTATAGTTATGAACCTTTTTAGCAGCAGTTTAGGATTGGTACAATCGAACTTAATTGCTCAGTTTTCCCAGCGTTTAGAATTGGGATTGGTGATGGAATTCGCGCGCAAATTCCTGCGATTGCCTTTGAGTTTTTACGAAACTAGACGCAGTGGCGAAATTGTCAGTAGATTACAAGATATCCAAGAAATCAATAAATTAGTTTCTCAAGTCGCTATCAGCTTGCCTAGTCAATTTTTTATAGCTGTAGTTTCTTTTATTTTTATGTTATTTTACAGCAAGGAGCTGACGTTAGCCGCTACAGCTATAGCTCTGTTAATGACTGCCTCTACAGTGGTATTTCTGCCCGCATTGCAGCAAAAAACGCGCAGTTTATTGGTGTTGGAAGCCGAAACTCAAGGCGTTTTAGTAGAAACTTTTAAAGGCGCGCTGACGGTCAAAACTACTAGCAGCGGCCAGCAACTTTGGGAAGAATTTCAAACCCGCTTCGGTCGCTTAGCAAAGCTGACTTTCCGCACTACACAAATTGGCATTCTCAACAATATATTTTCGAGTTTTGTTGCCTCTGCTGGCAGCATTACTCTGCTGTGGCTTGGTAGCGGTTTAGTGATTGACAAGGTATTGAGTATCGGTCAGTTGCTAGCGTTTATTAGTATGAATCAAAACGTTACTAATTGGGTAAATTCGCTAGTAGGATTTACTGATGAAATGACTCGCGTGCAGACAGCAACTCAAAGGCTGTCGGAAGTGATCGATGCTGAACCGGAAACTAAAGACAATACGAATAAACCTTTTGTAACTATTCAAGACCGCGACGGTATTGTTTGCAAGAGTGTTAATTTTCACTACCCCGGCAGACTTGATTTGCTGGAAAATTTTTCTGTCACATTTCCCGGCGGTCAAGCAATTGCTTTAATCGGCCATTCCGGCTGCGGAAAAAGTACGCTAGCCAAAGTAATTGCTGGTCTGTACCCGCTGCAAGCTGGTAATATTAGAATAGGCGGTTACAACTTGCAGGATTTGTCTCTTGACAGTCTCAGACAGCAGGTAGTATTGGTTCCCCAAGAAGCGCATTTTTGGAGCCGTTCGATTCTAGAAAATTTTCGATTGGGCAGTCCAGATATCAGCTTTGAACAGATTGTGAAAGCGTGTAAAATTGCGGGCGCGGATGAATTTATTAGCCAATTGCCGGATAAATATCAAACTGTTTTAGGGGAGTTTGGAGCGAATATTTCTGGCGGACAAAGACAGAGATTGGCGATCGCCCGCGCCATTCTCAACAACCCACCCGTATTGATTTTAGACGAATCTACCGCAGGGCTTGACCCCGCAAGCGAAGCGGAAGTTTTAGAACAGTTGTTGATGTATCGGCACGGGAAAACGACGATTTTTATCAGTCACAGGCCGCGAGTGATCGATCGCGCCGATTGGATTATCATGTTAGAACGGGGTAGGTTGAAAATGCAAGGCTCGGCTGCAAAATTGCGATCGATTCCAGGAGACCATTTAGAGTTTTTGCATCCTTGAGCTAGTTAATAAAACAACAGGTTGAAATCTGTCCCTACACAAACAAAACCAGCCTCGGCGGTTTAACACCCAGTCAATCGATTTTAGATTTTAGATTTTAGATTAAAGAATTGAAGCATTGACCCCACCGATAAATTCGGGGGCTCCTTTATCGGATACAGGTTTTTTATTTCACCGGTCCTGAGTCTGCTTTCGGAATGAATCACGTGGCGGGTATCCTGGATGCTTTCGGTCAACACTCAGCAATCAACAGTCAACAATCATTTCGCTCGTGCAACCGGAATTGATATCACTCATGACTAATAACTTCTCTAAGGAATGAGAATTAAATAACTTCCACTCTTGAAAGTGGGATGGGCGTCCCGCCCGTCATGAGTGGACGGGCGGGACGCCCATCCCACAATAACAATTAAAATTGTAAGTTATTTAATTCGCGCTCCTAAGATTCTTGAGCCAAAGTACATCGATCGCACAATCCAAAAAACTCCAAAGTGTGATAATAAATCTTGAAAGAATGAGATTGTTGTAGTTGGCTTTCTAAGTGGTGGACGGGGCATTCGTCGATCGTAATGGACGCGCCACATTCCAGACAAGTTAGGTGGTGTTGGTCTTGGTGGGCGGCACCGTAGAGAGACTCGCCACTAGCGAGAGTTCTGACGTGAACGAACCCCTCTCGCTTTAAACCGTCGAGGGAACGGTAAACGGTTGCTAGGCCCATGCTTTGGTCGCTGTTACGCAGTTCTAAGTAGATATCTTGCGCTGAGAGCGATCGATTCAAGTGCTTGAGCAAGTGTAAAATACGCTCCTGACTGCGGGTGCGGTTGGTTCTCATAATTTTTTTGTGTAATCTGCTGGAATCACATCTGTCCCTGTTTCTAGGCTATCTTACTTGGGCGAACCAAATGGCGATCGGCGCGCAGCTCGGTTGTAGAATACAATGGGGCTAACTTTCACATCACCTACCGCAACATTCCCGTGACTCAGAAATATCTTGCCCAAATCTATGTTACCCTCCGCCCTTCTGTTTTAGATCCCGCCGGCACTGCCGTACAGTCTGGTTTGCAACACATGGGATACGACAATGTTGAGCGTGTGCGAATCGGGAAATACGTTGAATTGACGCTGACTGCTGCTGGTGAGTCCCAGGCCCGCGAACAACTCGATCGCGTTTGCGACCAACTTTTGGCCAATCCAGTGATTGAAAATTATCGCTTTGATTTGACTGAAATTCCTGTTGCTGTGGAGACAGCGGCGGCCTAAATTCGATCGCCCGTAGCTCTTCGATCCCCCCTAACCCCCCTTAATAAGGGGGGGACAAGAGGGTTCTGAAAGTCTTTGCTAAAAAGCGGGGACAAGAGCATTCACAGTCTTCGTTAAAAAGCGGGGATTCGGAACACTCAAAGTCCCCCTTCTTAAGGGGGATTTAGGGGGATCGAGACTTAGATACAAGCGAGAGAAACATAAGATTTCAGTCTTAAGTTTACACCTCTTCCCTCTTCCTTCTTCCCTCTTCCTTCTTCCTTCTTCCTTCTTCCTTCTTCCCTCTTCCTTCTTCCTTCTTCCTTCTTCCTTGAGCTTATGAAATTTGGAGTTATTGTTTTTCCGGGTTCAAATTGCGATCGCGATGTGGTGTGGGTGACTCAAGGGTTACTGCACCAACCAACTCGCATGATTTGGCACGAAGATACCGATATTTCGGATATTGATATCATTGTAATTCCCGGTGGTTTCAGTTACGGAGATTATTTGCGGTGCGGCGCGATCGCCCGTTTTTCTCCGGCGATGCGGGCTACGGCGGAACACGCTAAACAAGGAAAGCTTGTATTAGGCATCTGCAACGGTTTTCAGGTGTTGACTGAAGCTGGTTTGTTGCCCGGTGCTCTGGTGCGGAATGCGGGATTGAATTTTATTTGCGATCGCGCTTCTTTGAAAGTCGAACGCGGTAATACTCGTTGGACTGCGGCTTATACTACGGGTGAAATCATCGATTTGCCGATCGCCCACGGTGAAGGCAATTATTATGCTGATGCGGATACATTAGCAGAACTAGAAGAGCACGAGCAAGTGCTGTTTCGCTACTGCACAGAGGCGGGCAAAATTAGCGATGCTGGGAATCCCAACGGTTCGTTAAATAATATTGCCGGTATTTGCAATCGCCAAGGCAATGTATTAGGAATGATGCCGCATCCTGAGAGGGCTTCCGATCCGATGTTGGGCGAAACTGATGGGGTCAAATTGTTTCAAGGGTTGCTGATGGCTACTGTGGCGGCTGTTTTGTAGTTGATATTTACGACATTGTTGTAGATACCGTAGGGTGCGTCGCTCTTGTAGGGACACGGCATTGCTTTTGGAGGGACACGGCATTGCCGTGTCCCTACTTTTGAGGGACACTCGAAAATCTCGCAGCGACGCACCCTACAAAATTTAAAATGCTAAAATGATTTGAGAGTCAATACATCGGAGAACAGTCCTATGCCTTCACCTTTTCCTGGAATGGACCCCTACTTAGAACACCCCGATTTCTGGCAGGAAACTCACAATCGATTGATTATCGCGATCGCTGATACCATCATGCCTCAAATTCGGCCTAAATATGAGGTTGCAATCGACAAACGAATCTATGAAATTACCGATCCAAATGACAGTAACAGCGACTCCCTTTTAGTAGGTATCCCCGATGTCGCGATTAAGCGTCAATCTAATAACCCGAATATTCCTACAGGTTCAGTTGCCACTGTAAGTATAACACTTCCGACTACTGTTAAAGTGCCTGCTCCTGAAAAAATTAAACAGACTTACTTGGAAGTGCGAGAAATGGCAACGAAACAAGTTGTCACTGCAATTGAGATTCTTTCTCCTGTCAACAAACGTAGTGGAGAAGGAAGAATTACTTATCTGAAAAAACGCCAGAGTATTTTAGGTAGTTTAACCAATTTAGTCGAAATCGATTTACTACGAAAATGGGAATCTATGCCCATTCTTAATAATTCTATTCAAAGCGATTATCGGGTTTTGGTCAGTCCCAGTAATCGCCGTCCGTTTGCCGAACTTTATGCTTTTAATCTTCGCGATTCTCTACCTATATTTCCGCTTCCCTTGCGCGAGGAAGATGTAGAACCTATTGTTAACTTACCAGAATTATTTGCAGGTGTTTACGATCGCGCTGGCTATGATTATCGGATCGATTACGAGCGAGAACCCGTACCGTCTCTATCGGAAGAAGATCGGGTTTGGGCTACCCAACTTTTGCAAGAAAAAGAACTTCGAGATAATTAATTATATTTTACTTTATATCCTAGGGTTAGTCGCGATCGACAATCTCTAAATCAACTAGAAAATCTCCCAGCGACGCACCCTACAAATATCTCGCATCTTAGCTATGATAATTCACGCAATATTGTTTCTATCGTCACATCTGGCAGACCAAGCAACTGAGCGATTTTGCAGGGTTCGATACCTTGACTGTGCAACTTACAAACGACATCAGCTACATCAATTTCGAGCCGTTCGATCTGAGTTGTGAATCTGCTGGATTCAGTGGCGTATTCGTTGTTAGATTTGCTAGGCAAAGAAGGACAGGGGTTGAGATTGAGGGTGTGGACGTATTCGACGTATTGAATATAATCTCTGCCGAAGTTTGAGGTATTGCTAATATTTCTGCGATCGATCGCAGCTTTGAGATTGCCTTTTTGCATCTCTTCATTCATCACTGCGGAGAGACTTTTGAGTAGCTTGTAGCCGACTTCTCGGACATATTTTGTAGTGTAGCGGGTGTCGCGGGCGATCGCTTCGTAGGTTTTGCCATCATACATTCCCTGCAACACTAACTGCTGTAGCGTGTTGAGATGTTTACCTGTTTTTTCAAATATTAGACCATCGACCAATTTCAGCAATTCGTTATCGTCAGGGACGGCTTGCAACGGGCGATCGTCGTTGGGCTGCATGGGTTAAGTGAAGAAATATAAAGTTAAGGAAACTTCGGGCTTTTTCAGTCTTTTTCGGGCTTTTTCAGCCATGACATAGATGAGACAGGTGAGGTAGATTTCTTAAATCACCAACACAAAGCAACAGTATATGCCTGACAATTTAGCTTTGCTGGACAAGAACGATGACATATTGAACGGTAGCAGCGCCAAGAATCAAGCGGATTGCGGCTGTGGCTCGAAAAAAGCCACGACTCAAGAGACGGTATCGAATGCTCAGAATATCCAGAATATCTTTAGCTTGGGAAGCAACGATACGCTAGAAAGTTCGATCGCGCCAGACTTTTTGAATGGTAACACGGGAAAGGACTTTATCTCCGGTAGTGTTGATGGGGATATCGGGCGATCGGCTTCTCAAGTCAGCGATGGCTCACTTTCGAGCGATGGTAGTGCTTACATTTTAACTGAGGGAAGCGACACATTTACGATCGCGATCGGCTTGCTCGATACTCTCATCGGCGGTTTGCGGGGTTTAGGCGGTGCGGATTCGATTACTGGTTCGGAATCTGGGGATGTCGTCTATGGCGACGAAGGAAATGACCGAATTGAGGGCCTCGGTGGTGCTGATTTGCTCTACGGTGGCTTGGGAAACGATTTTCTGAGTGGCGGTGCGGGCCAAAATGGTCTGCTGGGCGGTGAAGGTGCAGACACCTTGCAGGGCGGTGAAAGTGCTGATGGTGTCAACGGAAACGCAGGTGATGACGTAATCTTCGGTGCAGGCGGAGACGACTTTTTGCGGGGTGGTCGCAATAACGATATTGTGAATGGGGAAGATGGCGATGACTTCCTGATTGGCGATTGGGGCAATGACACTCTGACTGGTGGTGTGGGTCAAGATATATTTTTTCTGCGCTCTGAGGCGGCTTTAGGCTCTCCTACGTTTGACTTAATTACCGACTTTCAAAGAGCAATTGATTTTATCGGACTTAGTACAAATCTTAAGGAATCAGATATTGTTTTGGAGTCGAAAGTGCAGCCTTCTGGTGGTTCGGCTGTGGATATTAAGGTGGCTGCAACAGGGACTTTGTTAGGTACTGTTCTGGGAGTAACACCAGATGATTTAAAAGGTCGTTTCAGACCTTATGATGTCGAACCAGAGCGTCCTGAAGATAAAGTTACAATTGATTTACCGGAAGTAACAGAGCTATCTGAAAACAGATTTCAGATGGAATTTCCGGCGAGTGATGGTAGCAAATATACAGTAGTTTTTCAAGATGATGCTGACGGACGTTTCGTAGAGTCAGTTATATTTGTACCCAATCGCACAACGGGTGTTCGTGGTAGTACAACGCGCTTGAGTCGAGATGGTACAAGTGCGGATATCACTGTTGAAGGGTCTAATGAAACGGCGCGAATTGAATATCAACAGAGCAAAGAAACTGGAAAGCAGGATCGAGGTGTTATATCGCGGCTCAAGGATGGTCAGATTATTGACTCTGTAACTTTTCCTGTGCCAACCGAGCCATCTCCAGTATCTCCGACTCCTGAGCCACCAGTTACTTCTCCTCCAGCTACCAATCCAGATTTTGCGAAAGCTTGTGAGTCCCTTAAAAAGTTCTGTGAAGGAGCTAACAAAGTGGGTGGAGTGGTGGATTTTGCTGCTAACGTTGCAATCGTTGGTGGTTTAGCCTTTGCTCCGCTTGAACTTGTTGGATTAGGATTGAAGGGAGTATCGACTGCGTTAAAAGTCGTTAATTACAGTTGTATAGCGCTTACGGGTGATGATAAAGACGTTGCTGGTGCAGTAATTCAAGAATTGTTTGGAAAGGCAATTGAGAAAGTGGCCAAATCAGGAGAACTTGCAGGAGACTTAGCAGAAGGTACAGGAAAGAAGTTAGATATAGCTGCATCTACTGCTGGACTGATTGATTTATTTCAGAAAAAGGAGCCAACAGCCTCTAAAACAGACTTTTTACCTAAGCTCCGAAAGTCTCTGGGGATAGACTTTTGCGACGAACCTTCGACTACTCCTCAACCAGCAACAACTTGTTCGGAGCAAGTCTTTAACGCAGAAGTCATCCCTTCAGTTCTCAATTATGGACAAACGGCAGAAGTCAAAGTTACCTACTGCGATCCACAAAACAAACTAAACAATATACTCGTAGAACTTAATACAAGGAGTGGTAAACAAACTAAAAACATTCCCATTTCCTCTCCGAGTGGTACGGTAAGTTTTGAGATCCGAAATAAGTCAAACGCTTTTGGGGACTGTGATGATCTTGGTTTTGCGGCTACTGGTAGGCCAGGAATATCGGGTAGTGTTGTCATTACAGGTATAAGAGACAACGCTAATGGATTCGCTTCATTCGGGGCTCTGCCTGACTTTTTTCTCACTGGTGGATTAACCCAGATCCCTACTCAATTCGACAGTAGAGCGGTGTGTGGTGTGGAGTTGGTTTAAGGGCGATCGGGTTTTTTGTGGATGGGCGATCGGGTTTTTTGTGGATGGGCGATCGGGTTTTTTGTGGATGGGCGATCGAATTTGATTTGTTAGTCCGTTAGTTAGGAATGAAAAATAAATAACTTGCACAATTAAACCCCTGAAGCCTCGATCCAAGCTAAACTATTGCTCTATTAGTCACCTTATTTATTTTTCATTCCTTAGTCCGCGCCAGGGGCTAGTTGGTTCGTTGCCGAGTCCGCCAGGGGTTGAAACCCCTGTCTCATAGCGAAAGTCCTCTGAAAGAGGACTGAAGAGTTAGTTGATGTGTATCGGTTTCATGCGAATTTTCAGTCGGTTTCAACCGACTTTAGCTCTCTCGACGGGGGTTTCAACCCCCGGCGGGCTGTGTCACAAAGCAGACAAATTTTCAGTCGGTTTCAGGGCGATCGAATTTGAGAGAAATGTGCGATCGGATTTTTGGTTTATGGGCGATCGACTTTTTGGGAAACGGGCGATCGAGTTTTTGGTTGATGGGCGATCGAATTTGAGAGAAATGTGCGATCGGGCAATAAGTTGTTCACCAATAAGTGATTAATGGAAACCCGATTAGTGCGATCGTTACTTGTTTCTCAGATTGTATCAGGTTCAAAAAGATTGTGAGTAAAATAAACGGGGTTTGCGTCAGTTGTTTTTGTAATTGAGCCTGGTAAAATGTTGGTAAAATATTTTTTGGGATAGGCAATCGTGTAATAATTCTGCTGCCTATCTTTTTTAACCACAACACAAATCAATCCTTATCCAGTCTGGATTTGGGGCGGGTTGTCACCCCCCAGCACACTAACAATCCTATTTTTTAATAGTCGCTTGCAAATAAAGCAGCGGGTCTTCAGCAACCCAACCCAAACCCGAATTGTACCGAACTTCAAAATGCAAATGAGATGGCGGAATGTCCCGTTTTCCCGTCGTCCCGACAGTTCCCAAAACTTCTCCAGACTCCACTTTTTGACCGACTTTGACCGCAATATCTTTCAAATGAGCGTAGCGCGTTTGCTTCCCCGCTTCATGGTTCACCACCACTAAATTCCCGTAATCCCCCTGCGGCCCGGCAAAGGCGACAGTCCCCTCGCCTGCAGCCAAAACCTGCGTACCCTCCGACGCCAAAAAATCTACGCCGCTGTGGAAAAAAAATTCGCGCCGCGCCGGATGCAATTGCCGCCCGTAACGCAAAGCTGCTACTGCTGGGGCAGGCAGCGGAAATCCTTGCACCGATGGCGTTGCATCGGGATTGATAGAAGGCCCGATCGACCTATTCACCGCTGGCACAAACACCGTTTTCCCCAAAGGCCTGCACCCATTCGCCTCAAATAGCAAATCTGCGGGCACTTTGTAAGCTTCTGCCAGTTTTTGCCAATTCGAGCCTGCAGGCACTTCTACCTCGATGCCACTGTACGGAGGAATGATGATCGCACTTCCAGCAGATACTCCACCGCCCCGCAACGTCGGATTTATCCCGATCAGCGCCGCAGGAATCACATTGTACTGCCGCGCGATGCTTTCTATTGTCTCGCCCTGGGCCACAGTGTGGCGACGCAACCGAGACATAGCCGGACTCGGGCAATCGCGGGCGGGGTCGGGGTTTTCTACAGGTGTACCTAAAGGAAGATTTGCAGGTGGGATTTCGGTATTTGCCGCCGTTTTCTCAACGGGTGCGATCGACCAAATTAGTGCAAAAATCAGCGGAAATAAGCGTTTAAAAGTCATTATGTACATAAAAAAGTATTCATTTCGGACAGTTGACAATTTTAAAATCCTGTAAAATTGCATATTTACAAGCTCTAGCCACCCCCCAGACTGTAAATCCCAGGCTAAGCCAAGTTAGGATGAGAATTATTAGTTTGATTCGCTCTTGGCAAATCCGGCAAAATTGCCTGTGATGCCGATGGGCGCCTGCCTGTTAACAGCTATGTTCTTGAGGAAGCGGTACGCCCCGCCCCGCTTCCTTCCCGTCGCCAAGACAAAAATGCTTGATTCGGAACCTGTCTGCGGGGATGAGGTATTTAGCGGGAGTTATTAAATGAGTTTATCTTTTAAGCAAGCGACCCTTTATGTGACTCTGCTGTCAATCGGCGGAGGTATGGGATGGTTGGGAAATCGCTATCTGCAAGGCTCAAACAATCTGGAAACCGGATTGGTTTTGCCAGTAGTACGCCAGCAAATCCCCCCGTATCCCTCTCCTTCAGTTCAGGAAAATCGGGCAGTCGATCGCAGCAATCCCAATTTTATTGCTGAAGCAGCGGAAAAAGTCGGCCCGGCTGTAGTGCGGATTGACGCATCAAGCAAGGTGGCGAATCAAGTGCCGGAAGCATTCAAAAATCCTTTGTTTCGTCGGTTTTTTGGGGAGAATTTGCCACAGCCGGAAGAACGAGTCAAGAGAGGTACCGGTTCCGGGTTTATTCTCACTTCTGACGGCCGCATCGTTACTAATGCTCACGTTGTCTCCGGGACTGATACTGTTAAGGTGACGCTCAAAGACGGCCGCGAGTTTGAGGGTAAGGTGCAGGGAGTCGATCCGCTGACGGATGTGGCTGTGGTTAAGATTAATGCTAAGGAACTGCCGCAGGTGGCTTTGGGTCGATCGGACAATATTGTACCGGGACAGTGGGCGATCGCGATCGGCAATCCTTTAGGTCTCGACAATACCGTGACTGTGGGCATTATCAGCGCTACGGGTCGATCGAGTTCCCAAGTCGGCATCCCCGACAAGCGAGTCCGCTTCATCCAAACCGATGCTGCCATCAACCCCGGCAATTCTGGTGGCCCGCTGCTGAATGACCAAGGCGAAGTAATTGGCATCAATACCGCTATCCGCGCGGACGCTCAAGGCTTGGGATTTGCAATTCCGATCGAAACCGCCAAACGAGTTTCCGATCAGCTATTCGCCAAAGGTAAAGCCGAACATCCCTATCTCGGCATTCAAATGGTCAGCTTGACTGCCGCCACCAAGGCAGAACTCAACAAACAGCTCGATAATAATAAAATTACCCTCGATCAAGGCGTAGCCGTGGCGCGAGTCGTGGAAAATTCCCCCGCTCAAAAAGCAGACTTGCGTCCCGGAGATGTCATTCAAAAAGTTGACGGAATTGCGGTTAACACTCCCGGTGACGTGCAAGAACGGGTGGAAAACACGGTTGTGGGCAAAGAACTCGAACTGGAAATTAACCGTTTGGGTCAAGTTCAGAATATTAAAGTACGTCCGGGTGCTTTTCCCCTATCGGGTAGCTCCGCCGGTGGGTAATACCATTTTCGATTTTCGATTTTCGATTTTCGATTAAAGAATTAAGAATGACTTACTGCATAAGGATTTGGAGCTTATCTGCAGTTGCATTCTTTTTTGAAATTGGTATTAGTTGCAAGGGTGGAGGATGGAAGATGAATCTGATGCTTTATAGTCCTGGAAGCAGTAACCGGGTTTTTTCACCAAAATCCTCGGTGTAGCGCGAGGGATTGCCGGTTAACAGCCCGGTTTCTTAATTCCCTGTGCCTCCATGATTCAGGATTATGGATTTTTCTGAACAACTTTCATCTTTCTGGCTTCCCCAACCCGTTGACCTTTTTACTTGTCTTTGGGTGAGTTTGGTTGAATCGAGCTGGTGCTTGCTAAATTTTCTTCGAGGTGCATCCTTTGCTCCATTTGCCTCAAAAAATAGCCTGTCATCATCGCTGAAGCTAGCAAACCTGCTAAGTTTTCGCGATCGGTGGTAATTTCGACGTTAAAATTTTCTGAAGGCAAAACGCCGACAAGTCCTTGAACGTTATGAGAGATTATTTCTCTGATGTCGGGGCTGACAGACTTGGCGACGCGGGCTAGCACCTCCGGGGATTGGTGTTGGAGGTACTTCAGCAGTGGATTGACTGCGGTTTGTTGGGCATTGGATGTGTCAAAGTCAGGGTGAAAAACCATTTGGCGATTCTTAATTTCTGGCTGGTTACATTCTACTTCAAACTACTCGTCATTGCTTGGGTACAAATTTGCCTGAAAGTCAAGTTGCAATTGTTTTGGCAGTTGGTCTACTTGAAAGTACCGATGAAATTTCTCGGTAACTTGTAACCAATATGACCGCCCCTCACTCGGTCGCCGTTTGCGGACGAAACCCATCTCTACAAGTTCCTGCACTTGTTGGTAAGCGCCTGAACCTCGCAAGTTAACTAAGTCTGGCTGAGCGATGCCGCCTTTGAGGGCGATCGCAGCCAGCGTTCGCAAAGCTCCCACACCTAATTCTGGAGGTATTAAAGTTTGCATTAAACTGGCAAACTCTTCTCTGAGTTGCAGGCTGTATCCTGTGGGGGTTTCGACGACTTCTAATGCACTGTCGCGGTGGGACGAGTCAGACATGAGTTCGATGATGGCGTCTTCGGCTTCGGCTCGATCGCACTTGGCAATCTCGGCAATTTCTGCGATCGACACTGGCTGACCTTTTAGGTAAAGTATGGCTTCTATTGTTGTGGCTAAGCGAGTCATTTGGGAATTAGTAACGAGGAATTGGGAGGTTGAAAGAAGAAGGAATAAGCAAAAAAGAAGAAGGAATCAGGAAAACAACAGTTATCCGTATTTCCGTAACTTCCGTGTCGTGAAGAATGAGAGTTAGGAATAAACATTCCCCTTACACAAATTATTAATAGTGTAGGTTAGGTTGAGAAACAAAACCTACACTATTAATTTTCTTTTTTTATATCAATCCGAGACGCAGGAATATATAACGTTTCTAGCTCTCCTGAGCTTATGGTAAAATATATCAACCAATACAGATGACGGGGCTAGAACCGATTTTTGGTAAAAAAATATGGGGTCAGTCTTGTTAAGAAGCCCCATCAGTTAAAAATGTTACCTCAATCATACCAAATTTGTTTCCAACAGCAGCTCAAAAACACCGAATACTTGACTGTGACTATTTTAGTTTTTCTGCTCCCAACCCATAAACAAGTGAGTATTGAGTTATTGGCGAAATTGATGCGATACCCAATCATGTTTGAGAGCGGACGACGTTCTATTCAACGATTTCTCAAGCTACCTCTGCTCAAGATTGAAAAGCTTTGGTTTCCTGTGCTTAAATATATCTGGAGAAGTCAATTTAAAAAGAAACAAGAGTTGAAGGTCGCCATTGATAGAACGCCGTGGCGAGATAAAAATCTGTTGATGATTAGCCTGATTGGGAACAAGAGAGCTTGACCGTTGTACTAGCAGATATTGCCTTCGCTGTGGCTGTAGCAACATCCGAGAACAACAAAGCTTAATCTGCAGCATTCTTGGTCTGCTAAAAAAATATAAAATGGTCCTTTTAGGAAACGCCTGAATTTGCGATCGTTAAGCTGGCAAGTGGGCTGTGTGAAAAGAACATAAGGTGTGTTTTGAGAGTAAAACAGGGACGCTATATTCAAGAAGAAGGAGAAGAATTTAAGCGGTTGAGTGAGGGTGGTTTAGTCGCAGGTACGAGCTTTTATGTGACAGGAGTTAAAATCAGCAGCAAGGATTGGGCTGTTTTGATGTCGCTGGTTATGGGCAACGAAAATATCGAAATAGTGGCGAAGATGAAGACTGGTATTGACTCACCAATATCGCCAAATTGAAACAAGCTGTAACAGCGTTTAAATGTCGCAGTGGTATCGAAGCAATGTTTAAGGACTGTAAAACAGGAGGCTATAATCTTGAAAAAAGTTACCCTTGTGACGACCGCCTCAAAACTTTCTCAAAACTTTAATATTATAAAACTTTAATATTTTTAATAGCTTTAGCTTAGAGTTGCTGATAGTTGTGCGATTTTACAAGGACACAAGCTCAAGCTTATGGGAATTCCGAAATAGATCGGTAGCCTTACGGTCGTCGAGGCGATCGCAACGCCGTCATAGTAGCTTTTGAATGATTATACGGTAAATCGTGGGCGCAGCGAAGCGGAGGGAGTAGGGAGGGAGCTTTGCCATGCACCTATTGCGGAATTGATGAAAATTAGACGCAATCAGCTCCTATTCCCTCAGATTAGCAACCCGGAGTTTTAACAACGGAAAAAGGAATAGTATCCCAGTGATCCCACTGCGTCTTTGTAGAGACGGAAAAAAAATAAGGGTAAAAAACCCTGAAGACTGCAGAGAATTAAGTCATCATCATCACCATGTAGAAAGAGAGGTCAAGCCCTCGGTCTATTA
>NZ_JAUBOR010000020.1:28657-113766 GCF_036700305.1 Microcoleus sp. Z1_A1 | reverse complement strand
AAATCCCCCTTAAGAAGGGGAGTAGGGGTTGACTTTGAGTTGATTCTCTTGTCCCCCCCTTATTAAGGGGGGCTAGGGGGGATCAGAATCTCCGCCTAAAAACGAGTAACTCCTATTCAATTAAATCGAAACTTTGTCAGCCAAAGTGACAATCTACCATGCAACTCAAATCAGCGGTGCAATGGATACCTCATCCCGACGGTCATTGGATACTTCGCAATCCCGAAGACATTACCTGTATTCAAGTTGACGACTTTGACAAACAGGTAATTGTGCAATTAAGTCAACAACCACTAACTAATATTCTCGCTGAATACGACCTGGATTTAGAAGATGTGCAAAATCTCTTGAAAGACTTAGCACAAGCAGGAATGCTAGAAGGAACCAAGCCGCCGAAAGCTAAAATCAACCTGCTATCCTTCACAATTCCCCTAGTCAATCCCGATGTTTGGCTGTCGCGGCACATCGACAAATTCCGCTGGATTTGGACGTGGGAATTTGGCTTTTTTCTGTGCGCTTTCATCGCTTCCTCTGTAGCTGTGTGGTTGGCTTCCTCTGCCGAAGTCGCAGCCTCACATCAGCAGTTGTGGATAGCGGGAAAAAATGAGAATATTTTCAAATTTGTATTGCTGACAATGCTGGTAATAGCTTTGCACGAACTCGGCCACGCTTTCACGCTAAAACACTACGGCGGTATTGTTAAAGAAATTGGATTATTGTTTATGTGTTTCATCCCTGGATGTTACACAGATACAACCGACCAATACAGTTTAGTCCGGCGGAAACAGCGGGTTTTAGTAGTAGCCGCCGGAGTATTAATCCAAGTAACAATTTGGGCATTGGCTGTTTGGATGTGGCTGTTTTCTCAGTCAAATCCGGTTTGGCATCAAATTAGTTATTTGTTGATGGTGGCGGCCTTGCTGACAGTTGCAATTAATTTGAATCCGTTGAATAGATTTGACGGTTATTATTTATTAGTTGCTGGAACTGGCATTAACAATCTGCGACAAAGGTCGTTTGATTTTTATGGGGATTTGTTGCGGAGGGAGGAGATTGAGGAAGCAGCAGAAACGCAATGGGTTTTGGCAGCTTACGCGCCTTTGAGTATACTTTATACTGTTTGGGTTTTGAGTTATTTAGCATCCTTGCTGGGTAATTTGGTTTTGCGGGTTTGGAGTTTTTAACCGCAGATTAATTACAGGCGGGACGCCCGTGCCACGATTAACCTAACGGGCGAGACGCCCGTGCCACAAAATGCAACTTTATTATTGTAGGAGTTTATCGAAATGAATGTTTTTCAAAAGTGGGGAATTGTTAGCGGAAGTTTGAGTTTTGCAGTTGTCAGTCAATGTTTTTCTGCACAAGCGGCAACTCTTACTCAAACTTACACTGTGAATTTGGGTTCGCAGCCGTTAAATAGCAGCACGAATGTAGTTTTGCCCAAGTTTAATTCGCTGTTAGGAACGCTATTAAGGGCTTATGTTACGGTTAAGTCTACTGTTAATAATAGTGTGAGCATTACTCCTTTGACGGGAGATTTTATGGGGACGGCGGCGAGTAATGCAAGTATTGCTGTGAATATTCCGCTGTTGAAAGTTGACCCTAATTTGACTTTGAGTGTGTTAGCAAGTCCGCCGGAAACGAAGATTGCTAGTGGCGGTACGGGAAGTGTTAGCGGTTCGGCTTCTGGTACTGTGTCGAAGAGTTATGATTTGCCGCAGTTTTTAAGTGCTTTAACTGGCTGCGATGGTGATACTTTTACGGCTGGCGTGGCGACAACTGGTTTGACTCAAATTCTGGGGAGTCCGGCTAGAGGTAGTTTTGGGGGTAAGGTTGTGGCTAACACTACAGTTAGTGCAATTTATGAGTATGAACCTGTACCGGAACCGATGACTGCTGTTGGTACGTTTGTGGCTGCGGGAATGGGTTTGTGGTGCAAGAGAATGGCGGCAAAAAAGGTGTAATACTAATTAGGAGATTAACTGGTTCCTAGGCTCTGCCTGGGAACCGATATCCAGAGGCTCTGCCTCGTCGATTGGGGAGAAAAAGAGGAGGCAGAGCCTCCGGGAATGCGTCCCCAGGCAGAGCCTGGGAACGAGCAACTTAAAACTTGCTTAAAGCGATCGATAAACGCGATAGTTAATTTCAGGGAAAATATTATCAATCTCCTCAACCTTCTCCAACCAACCCGAATCAACTTTCCCTTCTTTCACTTCATCGTAAAGCTTGTGAAAGCGCATTAAGTGCGATCGAGTGCGCCGCACTGCATAGGGAACCATCGTCCCTGTACGCATGATAAACGCCCAGTCAGAAGATTGAGCTAGCAGCACTTCCCGCGCCGCTTGGTTCAAAGCCCGCCACTGCAACTCATCTGCAGGTTCCATGCTTCCCAACTCAATCATCCGTTCCGCAGCTTTGTGCAAGTGCGGGTAAATCCAAGCATTGGTATCGTTGAGCCAATATTCGTGGAAACCCCGGAAACCCCAGCTAGACTGAGACGGGCGGCACACTTGCTGAGTCGGATTTCCCCGCAAATAATCGGCTAAGTGCGTCATCTCGTAGGTATTTTGGTCGTACCAACTCTTGCGGAACAGGTAATCTAAGAACCAAGGCCCTTCGTACCACCAGTGACCGAAAAGTTCGGCGTCGTAAGGCGAAACAATAATCGGCGGACGCTGCATAATGCCGTTGAGGTGTTCGACTTGGCGTTCGCGGTTAAAAGCAAAATTGCTGGCGTGTTCCGCTGCTTTTTCCCTTGCCCAGTAAGGATCGTACAACTGTTTATCGCCTAAACCCAATCCGCGACCGGTGATTTTGTGATATTTAATCCCGGTATTTTTCCGCTGGCCGTTGGGCATGATGTAGGGCTTAATGTAATCGTAGTCAGCTTCCCAGCCCAAATCTTTGTAGAATTCGCGGTATTCGGCGGCGCCGGGATAGCCGACTTCGGAAGACCAAACCTGCTGCGAGGATTCGTGATCCCGGCCGAAGGCTGCGACTCCGCATTCGGTGAAAATTGGGGCGTAGCTGCCGTAGCGGGGACGCGGGCGGGCGTAGAGGATGCCGTGACCGTCTGTGAGAAAGTAGCGGAGGCCTGCGTCGGCTAACATCCGCTCTAAGCCTTCATAGTAGGCGCATTCGGGCAGCCAAATGCCTTTTGGTCGGCGGCCGAAGTTTGCTTCGTAGTTGTCGCAAGCTACTTGAATTTGTGCCCAAACTGCTTCGGGGTACATTTTCATCAACGGTAGGTAGCCGTGGGTGGCACCGCAGGTGATGATTTCGAGGTTGTTGGTATCTTGGTGTTCTTTGAAGGCTTTGACTAAATCTCGATCGTACTTTTCCCAAAAGTTGCGGACTTGAGAGAAATGGGCGGCGTAATGTTCTGCCAAATAGCGGAGGTGGCCGTTTCCGCTGTTGTGTTCGATTTCGAGATCGGCTAATTCTTCGAGTTTGGCCAAGTGGTCGTCGAAGCGGTCTTGCAGCAAGGGGTCGCGCAGCATTGCCACCAAGGGCGGTGTCATGCTCATGGTAATTTTAAAGTCGATGCCGTCGCGCTTGAGGCCTTCAAAGACTTGCAGCAGGGGAATATAGGTTTCCGCGATCGCCTCAAACAGCCATTCTTCTTCTAAAACGTAGTCGCTTTCGGGGTGGCGAACAAAGGGCAAGTGGGCGTGGAGAACGAGGGCGAGGTAGCCAATAGTCATAATGATTTGGATGCCGTAGTTATTAACTGACGCCTGTTAGGGACAGCTTTAAAATATTTTAAGATTTTATGCTGAAACGGGACTCACAAAATGCCGTGTTTTTTTAATGACCTTTCTCTAACAAACTAAATGTCAGCAAATTCTGATTTTCTGCTTGCTGTCGGATTAAGGCTGCTGCTGTTTGAGAGTCTACTGCCTTTGAGAAAAAGAATCCCTGGGCGTACTCACATTTTAACCCTTTTAGTATAGATAGTTGCGATGCTTCTTCGACTCCTTCGGCTACTACATCCATGCCTAAATTGTGGGACAAAGTAACGATCGACCGCACAATTTCTGTGGGGTCAATCCCTCCTTTACTGAAATCGAACTCACCTCCCATCCTGCTAACAAAAGAGCGGTCTATTTTTAAGGTATTGGTGGGGAAGCGGTGCAGGTAGGAGAGCGAGGAATAGCCGGTGCCGAAGTCGTCAATGCACAAGTCTATGTTTCGGGTTCTGAGCTGCACCAGCATTGCTGTTACTGATTCAGAATTTTCTATAAGTACGCTTTCGGTAATTTCTAGTTTTAAACTGCTGCCGTCGAGGTGAGTTTCTGCGAGGACTCGATCGATGTATTCGATTAAATCTGGCTGAGAAAACTGTTTGACAGAAATGTTGACGCTAACGCTCAACGGGGGGTGGCTGGGAAATAGCTGCTGCCACTGGCGGATTTGGTGGCAAGCTGTGCGAAGTACCCAGCGGCCCAGGGGTACGATCAAGCCGGTTTCTTCGGCGATGGTGATGAATTCGCCGGGGGAAACTAAGCCTCGTTCTGGATGCTGCCAGCGCACTAGGGCCTCAAAACTGGTAATTGTGTTAGTGGCGATCGACACGATCGGCTGGTAGTGAATAATAAACTGGGGCGCTGCGGATAAGGGAGGTAAGGCTGATTCGGGGGATGGGGGAAAGTCTTCTTCTGTGGCGGGTTCTTTAATTGATTCGATCGCCCGCCGCAGGTCGTTTTCGAGCTGCAACAGTCGCAAAGCGTGGGCGTGCATGGAACTGTTGAAAACTTCGTGTCGGGCTCTGCCAAGTTCTTTGGCGCGGTACATTGCTGTGTCGGCGTCGCGCAGCAGGGTTGTCGGTTCCAGGTATTCGCCAGAGCTCAAAGCTATGCCGATGCTGGCGGTGATAAATACTTCGTGTCCGTCTAGAAGGAGAGGGGAGGTGATTTTCTTTTGCAGTCGGTTGACAATGCTGCTAGCTTCATTGATGCCCTCGATGTCTTCTAGCAACAGCACAAACTCGTCTCCTCCGATGCGGGCTACTGTATCTCCGGGCCTCAGACAAGCTTCCAGACGCCGCGCGATCGATACTAGCAATTGATCGCCGATGGCGTGGCCGAGGGAATCGTTGACTACTTTAAATCTATCTAAATCGAGAAACAGCACGGCAAACGAGTAGTCTTTGCGCCGTTTTGCCAGCCTCAGAGCGTGTTCGAGCCGATCGGTAAATAGCGATCTGTTGGGCAATCCGGTGAGGGCGTCGTGAAAAGCATCGTGCAGCAGTTGTTCTTCGGCGAGTTTGCGCTGAGTGATGTCGTGACAGTTAATCACGATTCCCTCGACTGCGGGATCGTAGAGCAAGTTGGTGGCTACAGCTTCTACATAACACCAGGAACCGTTGCGGTGGCGGACTCGGTACTCAACTGGGCACTGGCTTCTTTTGGGGTTTTCAATGGCTTTGTGGAGGGTTTCGGCGATCGTAGCGCTGTCGTCGGGGTGAACTATTTCTAAGGCGCTGCGGCCGATCGCCTGGTGGGGCGCGTACCCTAAAATTCGCTTAACCGAAGGGCTGATGTAGCGGAAGATTCCTGCGGCGTCGAGAATGATCGTGATGTCTGTGGCGTTTTCAATCAGCGAGCGAAATCGCTGTTCGCTTTGGCGCAGGGCTGATTCTGCTTGTTTGCGATCGCTGATGTCGAGGGCTACTCCGTCTATAATTACGTCGCCGTTTTCGTTTTTGGAAAATTTAGCGCTGTCTTGCACCCACTTTACCTCCCCCGATCTCAGAACGATGCGGTACTGGCGATCGCACGGCAAAAGACTCGCTCTCGATGCTGCTACGCGGCTGTCAGACGAGCTTTTGTCCTCTGGATGGATGATTTCGGTCAAGAGTTCCGGGCGCGAAATCACTTCTTCGGCCCCGAACCCAGTAACTTCGCGCACGCCCGGACTGATGTAGGGCAGGGAGATTGTGCCATCTGGATGCAGCACAGTGCGGTAGACTGAGCCGGGAATGTTGGCTGCCATTGTGGCTAGCTGCTGCTGGATGCCACAGACTGCTGCTTCGGCGCGCTTGCGTTCTGCCAGTTCGGTTTGGGCTTGTTGGTAGAGTTCGGCTTGGTGGATCGCGATCGCGCACTGATCGGATATGGCTTTGACTAGCGATAGTTCTTCTGTAGTCCAACAGCGGGCCCGATCGCACTGGTAGAGGCAAATTCCTCCCAAAAATGATTGCTGGTATAGCAGCGGTGCGATCGCGATCGAGTGAAACCCTAAAAATTGGGCTGATGCTTGCAGTTCCGGGCTCAGAGTCGATAACTCGGCGAGGGCGATCGTTTCTCCGCGGGCGAGGGAGAAGCGATAGTGTTGGGCAAAGTCGCAATTTAGACCGATCGCCCGTTCTCTGTCGGCTGCCTTTAAGCTCATGTAGCGAATCCCGATCTTGCCCTCAGCATCTGGCTGCAATATCGCGCAGCCGCTGATTTCGAGAGCTTCGTGCAGTTGATCTGCGGTGGTTTGCAGCACTTCGTCGAGTACAAGGGTGAAGCGCATGGCTTGAACGATGCGGTTGACTATCGCTTCACGAGTCGCTTGCCGCTGAATTTGGGCGATCGCTTCTTGTTGCTGGCGTCGCATTTTGTATTCTTGGAGCGATCGTTCTAAGACTGTTGGCAACCTAAACAGCCGCCCTTTTAAGACGTAATCTGTCATTCCCGCTTTGATGCACTCAACTGCCGCTTCTTCTCCCAAACTTCCCGTTACTAAAATCAAGGGTATGTCTTGCCCTAATTCCTGCATTAATTTCAACACTTCTAAACCGTTGAAGCCGGGGAGGCGATAATCTGAGAGTACAGCATCGTACTGGCAATTTTCCAGCAGTTTTCTGCACTCTGTTGCTGTTTCTGCCGTGTCGCACTTAAAATTTACCCCTCCCGATTCTAAGGCGAGCACTATTAATTCCATATCTTCTGCCATGTCTTCGATAATCAACAAGTTTAATGTTGATTCCGCTACCATTTTTAGTAGATAGTTGGTTTCATTTATATCTAACATAAGGTATTGGGGATGTTTTCAATTGGTTATTTGTGTTTTTGCTAGTAATTTTTTAGACTTAGTTTTGTTATTAATTTTATCTCGATATTTTTAGCAAAATTAATTATATACTCTACTCGCAAGACCTTTATTTAGCACCTGCAGTCGAGGGCTGACGAACCGATTGGGGAGCACCCCAATTTTTAAAAGAGCATTTTTTAGGAGTACGAGCATCTTGCACAGCCCCGCCTATATCTTTCGCTTCCATCCCTAACAGTGAACACTCCTGTCACACCAAAATTCGGATGCTCTCACCGATCGTGACTTATTTAAGTCTATAAGAGTTTTAAATTTTTCATTTAAAACTCTTATAGACTTAACTTATGAATCTATATTACCGTTTGAGATTGTTTGCCCTAGTTTAAAGTAAAAGGTGGCTCCTTGACTAGGTAGGCTTTCGGCCCAAACCGTACCGCCGTGGCGGTGAATAATCCGCTGGACGATCGCCAAACCGATGCCCGTACCTTCAAATTCTCTCTGGGAGTGCAGCCTCTGAAAGGCTCCAAACAGGCGATCGGCATATTCCATCGGAAAACCCACCCCGTTATCCTTGACAAAAATCGTCCCATCGGGTAAACCCTCAATAACTATTGTAGCCGGATTGCGTCCGCGGCTGAACTTGACGGCGTTGCTAATCAAGTTGCTGAACACCTGTTGCAGCAAGGTTGAATCTCCCATTACTGTCGGCAAATTTCCGACGGCAAATTCAACGCTGTGGGGAGTTTGGGCCGGATCTGCGACTGTTGGTGGTTTAGTCAATTTAATCGCATTTTGTACCAAACGGCTCAGATCGATCGGAATTTGCCTCAACTCGGTGCGAGTCACCCGCGACAGGGCGAGCAAACCGTCAATCAACAGGCTCATTTTTTGGCTGCTGTCTTCAATTACTTCCATATAGTGAACTATTTTGCGATCGCTCAAAGCCTCAGTTAATTCTAGCCGCTGTTTCAACGCTTCTACAAAACCTGAAATGTGTCGCAAAGGTGCGCGCAAGTCGTGGGAAACTGAGTAAGAAAAAGATTCTAATTCTTGATTGGCAGCTTCTAATTGCTCTGTGCGTTCTGACAAAGCTTGTTTTGTCTCTACCAACTCAGTGATATCGCGAGAAGTGCCAATTAAAGCATAAACCTCGCCGTCGAGATTTCTGAGGGGAATTTTAAAAGTATCGTAGTAACTGGTCTCGCCAGCAATTACAAATTTATCCTGCAAGTGCAGAGTTTCCCCTGTTTCAAATACCTGCGAATTTTCCCTAGAGAATTTGGCGGCTATTTCGGGGGAGAAACATTCAAAAATAGTTTTGCCCTGCATCTCTTTTCTGCTATTTAATCCAGCAGTTTTGGCAACAGATTGGTTGACAAAAGACAGTCGCATATTATCGCTATCTACCACAAAAATGTGGTCGGGCAAAGCATCAAAAAAAATTTCTAATTCTGCAGTACGTTGCGCGACTTGAGCTTCTAAAGTTTCGTTAAGTTCTTTGAGCTCTAATTCTACTCGTTTGCGTTCGGTGATATCTTGACCAATGCCGATACAACTGCCGTCTGAAAGACGAACATTTGCCCAAGAAGTGTCGATAATTCGCCCGTCTTTAACTTTTGTTTTGAAGTCGCTCCACTTCTCATTTGCTGCTTTTATTTCATCCAAAACATATTGACGGTATTCTGGCTGCGGATAAAATTCTGCCAAGATATCACGGTTTTTGATTTCTGCCAAACTCCAGCCTAGCACTTGTTCCCAGTGGCGGTTCACCCAGTTTATTTGACCATTTTTGTCTAATAATGCGAGCATAATCGGCACGTTGTCGAAGATTGTTTGCAGCAGTTCTTTTTGCTGTTTTAATGATTCTTCGGCTTGTTTGCGATCGCTGATGTCGAGTACGGAACCGATAATTTGCCTCATTTGTCCGTCTGGCGTTCTTTTGAAAACTTTAGAGCGAGCGTGCACCCAGCGCCATTCCCCATTTTTGTGTTTGATTCTGTAGTCTCTGTCATCGGTTTCATAGGGATTCCTACTGTGTTTTAGTCGCTCCATACCTGTAATTAGCTTTAACAGATCGTCGGGATGAACTAAGTTGGCTACAGCGTCTGTCCCCAAATCTTGCAATTCTTGGGGAGTGTATCCCAGCATAGCTGTGACAGATTCATTTGCATAAATATTTTGGTTTTTTACTGCATCGTAAATGTAGAGAAAATTAGGTATAGTTGTAACAATACTCTCTAAAAGTTGCTGATGTTTTTGCAGTTCCAATTCTGCCTGCTTGCGCTCGCTCAAGTCCAGCACAAAACTGACGCCTAATTGCTTCGTTCCTTCTAAAAATGTGCTGCCCAGCAGCACCGGAACGCGGCTACCATCGGAGCATATAAATTCTTTTTCAAAGGGAACAACCGTATTTCTAGCCTTCAGTTCGGCAACTTTTTCTGTATCTAAACCCACGTATTCAGGTGGTGTCATTTCTTGCCAGTTAACTTTTCCGGCAAGCAGCTCGTCCCGCGTATAATTTACCGTGTTTAAAAAAGCCGCGTTCGCATCTGTAATGTGGCCGTCAAGATCCCAAAAAATTAAGCCGATAATATTAGAATCTACTATGGCTTTAAATTTGGATTCGCTTTGTCGCAACTGATCTTCGACTTGTTTGAGTTCTGTGATGTCGCGGGAGATGGATAAAACTGTTTCTACTGAATTGTCTTCAGCAAACTCGGGAATGACTCGACAGTGGTAATATTTTATGCCTTCGGAAGTGGGCAAGTCAAATTCTATGGTTTCTTGTTTGCCGCTACCAAAAACTTTCATAAAAGCCTCATCCCACAGGCTGCACAGGTGCGGTGGCATTCCTGATTCTTGGTTGGTTTTGCCAATCAATTTTTCGGCGTGTTTTCCAATTGTTGATTCTACTGCTGGGTTGATGTAAAGGAGGCAGAGTTTGCGATCGAACCGGGCGATAATATCGGTCGCATTTTCGGCGATGGCGCTGAAAGCTTGTTCGCGCCTATGCAGTTCTTCTTGAGCGCGGTGGAAATCGGTTATGTCTCTGGCAAAAGAGAGAATTGAAACTACTCTTCCCGATTCATCGATTAGTGCGGAATTGTACCATTCACAGTAAATTACTGAGCCATCTTTTGTATAGTTGCGGTTGCGGCAAATGTTGCGGGGTTCTCTGCTGTGTAATAGTTGATTTGTGACGGCACACACTTCCTCGAAGTCTTCTTGATGAACTATTGACCATTCGTGCCAGTATTTGCCGATTACTTCTGCTGCACTCCAGCCAAATATTTTTTCTGCCATTGGCGACCACTGCACTACCCGAAATTCTTTGTCCCACTCTACAACGGCCATTGGTGAGTTTTCTAGGTGAAATTCCCGCCGCGAGTTGGCTTTTTTTATTTGAGTTTGAAGTTGCTGCCGGAGTTGCTTCGCCCTGGCGAAGCGATCGCTAATTTCCTGTGTGTTTGCTGAGCCAGTGTTGGCAATGTGAGCAATGGTTTCTGCTGTTTGTTTTTCGAGTTCGTTCCAAGCGAGTTCGAGGGCTAATTCCGCCTGCTCTAGCTCAGTGATGCTGTTCTGAAACAGTCTGGCACTTTTAACTGGAATTTCACGCATAGTTTTGACACTTAGGCAAGTGTTACTTTGAGAATTCAAAATTAAAGCTTAAAAATTCAAAATATGTAATTTCCTGTTAAATTATACATTTTAAATTTTTAGTCGGTGCGTGGAGCCGATCGTTGGAGACGAGCGGCGTTATTGAAGACCAATAGGCTTGGGTTAATCCCGATCGCCTTGGCGCCCCCCTGGTTGTTGGGGGGACAAAAACTTACTCTTGCGTCGCCCAACAACCAGGGGGATGCTGCAAGGGATCTCGCCGGGAATAAAGCGTTTTAACCCAAGCGTATTGTATTAAATACTGCCAGTAAAAGGATTTGGGGTGTAGATCGATCGGCAATTGTAGTCGATCGATCTAAAACTCTCCTGGGTAAGGGAATGGTGCGGGCAGGAGCTGGCCCTAAGTATATTTTTGCACAGAGTTGTTGTTTGGGGGCGATCCAAAGGCTCTCGGCGTGGCTGCAGCCTTGGGTCGATCGCCAATCTGTAGCAGGGCGTTGCGTATGCAGAGCCCCATTTGTCTCAACTAAACACGCTTGCTCAAAGTCCGTCAGGGGTTTAAACCTGCCGAAATCAGGGTTTGACACGCTTGTTGACACCAATGAAACCGCCCCTACCTACAAATACTCTCCCATCAGTTTGGTCAATAAAAAGCTAAAATAAAATCTAAAGTTATTCAGTCTTTTAAATTGCTTATGACTGCTGCTGCACCCTCTTCGATAAAAAACCGAACTCAGTACGAAGCCATTATCGGCCTCGAAACTCATTGTCAATTAAGTACGAATACTAAAATTTTCTCCAGTTCTTCTACAGAATTTGGCAATGCCCCAAATACTAACATTGACCCAATTTGTATGGGAATGCCGGGAGTTTTGCCCGTATTAAATCAAAAAGTGCTGGAGTATGCGGTGAAAGCAGGGCTGGCTCTCAACTGCGAAATCGCACCTTACAGTAAGTTTGACCGCAAGCAATATTTCTATCCCGATTTGCCGAAAAATTATCAAATTTCTCAGTTCGATTTGCCGATCGCTACTAACGGCTGGCTAGAAATTGAACTGGTGGATGAGACGGGAAATTCTACTAGAAAAAAAATCGGGATCACTCGCTTGCACATGGAGGAAGATGCCGGAAAATTGGTTCACGGCGGCAGCGATCGGCTCAGCGGTTCAACTTATTCAATGGTGGATTACAACCGCGCCGGTGTGCCTCTAATCGAAATTGTTTCGGAACCGGATTTGCGATCGGGCGCGGAAGCTGCCGAATACGGTCAAGAATTGCGCCGGATCGTGCGCTACATCGGTGTTGGCGACGGGAATATGCAGGAAGGTTCACTCCGGTGCGACGTGAATATTTCGGTGCGCCCCGTGGGCAGAAAAGAGTTCGGCACGAAGGTGGAAATTAAAAATATGAACTCTTTTAATGCGATCGAACGGGCGATCGATTATGAGATCGAGCGACAAATTCAAGCGGTGGAAAATGGCGAAACCATCATCCAAGAAACCAGGCTGTGGGATGAAAACAAGCAGTGTACTTTCAGTATGCGGGTTAAGGAAGGTGCGAGCGATTATCGGTATTTCCCGGAACCGGATTTGCCTCCGATCAAAGTTTCGACTGAGCAATTGCAGGATTGGCAAGCTCAACTGCCAGAATTGCCGGCAATGAAGCGCCATCGCTACGAAACTGAGCTCGGTCTTTCTCCCTACGACGCGCGGGTGCTGACTGACGACAAAGCGGTGGCGGAGTATTTTGAAAAATCGATCGCCGCCGGTGCTGTGGCTAAACAAGCTGCCAATTGGGTGATGGGCGATATTACTGCTTATCTGAAAAATGAAAAACTGGCGATCGCAGAAATTCCTTTCCAACCGCAGGATTTAGCTGAACTGCTGGGGCTAATTGAGGCCGGTACGATCAGTGGCAAAATCGCTAAGGATATTTTGCCGGAGTTGCTGGCAAATGGTGGTTCGCCTCAAAAGTTTGTTGAAAGCAAGGGTTTGATTCAAATTTCGGATACTGGGGCGATCGATCGAGCGATCGATGCGGTGTTAGCCGCCAATCCCAAGGAGCTCGAACAGTACCGAGGCGGTAAAACTAAGCTGCTGGGCTTTTTTGTCGGCAAGGTGATGAAGGAAACGGGCGGCCGGGCCGATCCCAAACTGACCAATGAGCTGCTGGCGGCGAAGCTTAACGCCCCAGGTTAAGCATTCGTTAAGGGGATCGTGTAGCGGATACAGCGGCGGGCGATCGGTTTTTCCTGACCTCGCCCTTCTGGCGGGATCGTAACTTTATAATTAATCTACATTTCTTTACAACATCTTCACGTTTGGGGGGTGACACCCCTCATCCCGATAGTGTTATATTGTGTTATGTAGATGCACCCTGATGGCAGAGGGAGTTACTTAGGTAGCTCTCTCTTTTTTTTGTCTTTTTTTTGTACGGACGTGAAAGTACGGATGGGGGAGAGGGGGATGGGCCATACTGAAATCTTGCACCATTCTCAATCAGCTTTTTATGAACAGGCTTTCCGGCCTGTTCCACAAAGAGTGAATTTTCTCGTGGAACAGGCATCTTGCCTGTTAAGCGAGAATGGTGCAATATCTCAGTTAATATCAGCTTTAGTTATTAACTAATTTGGACAGTATGAGCGAACAAGCTAGCGAGCTAATCAAGCAGGGGATTTCGCAATATCAGGCGCGTCAATTTGAGGCGGCGCTGGATTCTTGGCAGAAAGCGCTGGCGCTGTATCGCTCAATGGACGATAAGCGCCGATCGGGTGCGGCGCTGGGTAATATGGGTGTAGCTTACGAAGCGCTCTTGAATTATGCTCAGGCGATCGACTGCTACCAGCAACATTTGATGTTAGCGCGGGAAATTGGCGATCGCCGGGGCGAGGCAAATGCTTTGGGAAATTTGGGCAATGCTTGCTGTGCTCTTGAGGATTTTTCTGGTGCTATTGATTACCAGCAGCAGCGTTTGGCGATCGCGCGGGATACTGGCGACGGGCGCTCTGAATTGGAAACTTTGGGCAATTTGGCGCTAGCTTACGATGCTAAGGGAGATTTGCTTGGTGCGATCGAATGCTATCACCAGCAGTTGTCGATCGCGCGCACCAGCAAGGACGATCGCATTGAGCGCAATGCTCTCAAGTATTTGAAGCTCGGCTACAAGTATTTAGCAGATTATGACAAGGCTAACCAGTACCGACAGGAGCAATTGGCGATCGTCCGCGAACTGTTTTTAACTGATAAAAATAAGAGTTTTGTACAACTTGCAGAAACAGTTGGTTTGAATCCGATTGAGGATTTTGCTGGGGCTAATTTAAGCGGTTTTGACTTGCACTACGCTGATTTTAACGGTGCAGATTTGCGCGAAACCAACCTCCGAGGCGCAGACTTGACTTTGGCCGATCTCAGCGGTGCTTTGCTGAGCGCTGCTATTTTAATTGATGCTAATTTGTGCAATGCTAATTTGCGGGATGCTGAACTCAGCAGCGCCAATTTGAGCGGTGCTGATTTGCGGACAAAGCTGCCCAGGGCGAATTTGAGCGGTGCAAATTTAACCAACGCCAATTTGAGCAGTGCTTATTTACCGAATGCGATTTTAGTAAATGCAAATTTGACAAATACTGATTTCAAGAATGCTGATTTAAGTGGTGTTAATTTGAGTGGTGCGAATTTAAAAGGTGCTGATTTGAGCCGCGCTGATTTGAAAAATACTGTAGTTAAAAATGCGAAGTTTTTGGGTTGTGTCGGAATTGCGGAAGCCCTGAAGGTTGAATTGATGGCACGGGGCGGGATTTTTGAGTAGAATGGGAAATGTTGGTAATTGTAGAGGGTAAGAAAAGCTATGACTGCCGTAACTGCAAAACGATTCTCGATCGCCGAATATCACCGTTTGGGAGAACTGGGATTTTTCGCCCCCGATGAGCGAGTTGAATTGATTCGCGGAGAAATTATCAAAATGGCTGCAAAAGGTACGTTTCACTCTGTTTGTAATTCGCTATTGCTTAAAAAATTGTACCCACTGCTGGAAGAACGAGCGATCGTGCGCGGTCAAGAGCCGATTATTTTGTCGGCTGATAGCGAACCAGAGCCTGATGTTGTTATTGCTCGCAATCGTTCTGATAATTATTTATCTTCTCACCCGGAGCCTGCTGATATTTTGCTGGTAATTGAGGTTTCCGATTCTACTTTGAAATACGACAGGAAAACCAAGTTATCTCTCTATGCTGAATCGGAAATTTCTGATTATTGGATATTTAATTTGGTAGATATTCAACTGGAAATGCACAGCGAACCTTATCAAAAACAAAGAGGTGGTTTCGATTATCGAGTCAAACGAGTGGTTTTGCCGAATGAGGTTGTGGTAATTCCAGGTTTCCCAGATTTGTCTCTCGATTTATCTGCGGTATTTCCCGCGCAGAGTGGTGACTAAATATTCTGGCTCGATAGCACATATTTTAACTCAGTAATTAAAGAGCGATCGAGCTTTTTTCGATGATATAATCTAAAAGTGCAAAGGAATGATATTATGTCCGGTCGATTACCCCTAATACGGTAGGGGCTCCCCTCACGAAAAATATCTGCCAATAATTGACAATCTCAAAAACCCGCCCTTTTAATCGCTATCATCCAAAACAATTTGGTTTCTGACCCCCGATTTATTCGCGGGAGAAATCTAAAATCTAAAATCTAAAATCTAAAATCAGATGACTGCTCAAACTCTCTCCCCGCCGGAACAAATTGTCCACCTATCGGGTATCAGTTGGCAAACCTACGAAACTTTGCTTGCCGAAATCGGCGATCGGCAAATTCGACTGACATATAGTCGTGGCAATTTGAAAATTATGGTACCCTCCCCAGAACACGAACGCTTCAAAACAATAATGGGTCGATTTGTTGAAACCTTAGCGGAAGAATTAGAGGTGAGAATTGAACCCCTTGGTTCCACAACTTTCAAGCGTCCTGAACTTAGCGGTGCAGAACCGGATGAATGTTTTTACATCCAGAATATTAGTGCAGTTAAAGGCAAAAAAAGAATTGACCTGAGTCAAGATCCGCCGCCGGATTTAGTGGTGGAAATTGATATTACCAGCCGTTCGGAAAATACCTTGCAGGTTTATAGGGATCTGGGAGTGCCGGAAGTTTGGATTTATAATGGATCTCGACTCAGAATCAACAGATTAGAAAATGGAGAATACGTTGAGGGCGAACTCAGTTTAGCATTTCCCAGCGTGGCTGTTTTAGAGATTGTCAGATTTTTGGAACAAGCAGAAACAATGGACTATTTGGAATTAGTAAAAGCATTTCGGAATTGGGTAAAAAGTCAAATTCAGCAAAACCAATGAAGGGCGGAGGAAATTAAACAAAATTTACAATTTTATCCACGAAAAAAAGCTGTGTTGTGATAAAATAGAGATGATAAACTAATTTAAATATCAATTACAGGCTGGTAGTGCCAGCAATTCTACCCGATATGCGATCGCTAGAGTCTCACAACAAATACCCAGATTGCTTGTGGATGCAATTTGAAGCAATTCCAGTTCCATCGGTTGCACCCCAAACCCAGCAGCTCGACATTCACTTGAGCCTGAATTTTAACGAGCATTGGGAACCCCTGCTAGGTGGTCGCGTCAAATTTGGTCTGCAAGGCGGGACGCTCAAACTCTATCTAGAAAACTGCGAAATACCCGTAGCCTCACGTCAGTTAGTCGGTTCTTTCAAGCTTTTGCCAATAGAAGAAACCCTGCCAATTCCAAGCAGTACAGAAAATTTAGTAACCGAAAGTCAGCGGGAAGTTCAGGGCGGCGAGGATTTGGAAAAAATTAAGGAGACAGAGAGCATATTTTGTCACGTTTCCACAATCAGCGATGATACAACCCCAGCTTGGATTTTTGCAGTGGAACAGGGCAAATCAGTATTAAAAGGTTTGCTAAAAAGCGCTAAGCTGGGAGAAATTACTGCCAAAGAATTTCGGATGGCAGCGGCTTTTGAAGTTGCTAAAGAAGATATTAATCTCACAGATGCGGAGGGTTTGTGGCCGCACGAGATCACGCCAAATCAACATTCGGTTTTAGAAAGAATCCTGACTATATACCTGCAAGCAAATAAACTCCAACCTGCCCTCAGTTGGGCGCTATTGTCCTACAATTTGCCTCCGGTTGAACCGCGCGAAGGGGAAATTGTGCCGGAAGCTGAATCCCAATTGCAGGAAATGGTCGATCGCATTATTTCCGCTGAAACCGACAACTTTGTAGAGTTGGCAAAAATCGCCAATCTCAATCCAGCACTTGATTTCGCGGGTAGCAGCTTGCGCGGAACTACTTTAAGTGCAGTGGATTTTAGCAGCGCAAATCTCGATCGGGCAAATTTCCGGGGTGCAACCTTAAACGATGCCGATTTCAGCGACGCCAACCTGCAAAATGCCAAATTCGGCGGTGCAGATTTGAGTGGGGCTTTCTTAGGAAATGCTGATTTAAGCGGTGCAGATTTGCACAAAGCAAGTCTAGCTTTAGCTAACCTCAGCGGTGCTAATTTGAGCGGCGCAAATCTGCTGGAAGTGAACTTAACAAATACTAATTTCAGTGGTGCGAATGTCGAGTCAGCCAGATTCGGGAACAATTCAGGAATCGATGAGGAGATACAGGTGAATCTACAGCAGCGAGGCGCGATTTTTGAAGAGGTTTAGCCCGCAAGTGCGAGAGCTCTTTTATTATATTCATCCGCCTCCATCGTGGCACGGGCGTCACGCCTGTGCGATGGAATTTCACCTTTAAACTATCGATTGAAGCAGCAACTCTATGAATTTAGAGTTAAAGTCTTAAAAATCCTGCGTCTGCCATACCGGGGAGTGTCCATCATTCCATCCCAAAATCTCTGCCACTTTTCCCGGCAGGGTGGTGACTTCAAATGGTTTGCGAATTACCCCAGCAACGTCCATTTTGGCAAATTCAGCCATATCGCTTGACATAACTCTTGCTGTCAGCAGAATCACTGGAATCGATCGAGTAATCGGATCGGATTGGAGGATCTCGTACACAGCAAACCCATCCATTCCAGGCATTGATATATCCAGCAAAATAGCATTAGGTCGTTCTGTTTGTAGGATTTGTAAACATTCTTGTCCTGATTCGGCCACCAGCGTGTTCCATCCCGCGAGGTCTTCCAGGCACAACTGTATCAGTTCGCGGAGGTGTTCTTGGTCGTCAACGATGAGAATTTGCTTCCCTTTCATCTTGTTTTCGGGCAGGAGACTGCCATCATAATTAGCTAATTGCAAAGTGTTCATTTTATTTGGGTTGATTAAAAATCAATCTTTCGGTTGCCAATTGGGTGTCAAATACCCATCTTTAAGCAATCGCTCAAAGATGTGTATTTGAGAGTTGAATCCGAACTTCGGATTGCTCAACTCTCAACTCTTTAGCAATCTGAAGTATTAAACCATCCTGGTCTATTTCAGCCGCATAGATTTCAGGATGTAGGCGGTGGGGCAACGGAATGAGACTTTGAAATCCACTAGGAAGGAAATAACCTTCTACTACAGCCGATTCGGTAGGTTGACCTTGGATTAAAACAGTTTCTGGAGTGATTTGGAGATTCAATTTGACAAGATGAATGTCAGAGATGTGAACTTTAACGATAAGTGTCGCATCCTTTTCTTGAACTTTAATGCCTGCGATCGGTGTTTCCTCTGTATGAGCAATCCCAAGCGTGGATTGCTGACAAGCAGTGGGCAAACCGGAAAATGAATCTGCGAGATCCTGATTTATATCATTCAAAACCTGAAAAGCATTCATCGAGTCTCCTCCTAATGCAAAGAACTGTTAGCTGAATAACAGGAGACTAAATAGCAACGGTAAGGAATTGGTAAAGATTCCGTTCTTGTTACAAAAATTTACAAAACTGGTAAAATTTATTCATTCCATCCCAAAATCTCTGCTACTTCTTCCGTCAAAGTGATGGGTTGGATGGGTTTGGCAATTACCCCAGCTACCGCCATTTGGGCAAATTTAGCCCGATCGCTGGGCAAAACTTTCGCTGTCAGCAGAATCACTGGAATCGATCGAGTAATCGGATCGGATTGGAGGATCTCGTACACAGCAAACCCATCCATTCCCGGCATAGATACATCCAGCAAAATAGCATTGGGTTGTTCTGTTTGCAGTATTTGTAAACATTCCTCTCCCGATCGTGCCCCCACTGTTTTCCATCCGCCTAAATCTTCTAAGCAGGCTTGCACAAGTTCCCGAAGGTGTTCTTCATCGTCAACAACTAGAATTTGTCTGTGTGTCATCGGATTTGGGATTGCAGATTTTGGATTTGGGATTGACGGTACAGATGAATCTAAGCGTTATTCAACTGTGGCTAAGGGTAGGGTGAAGCAAAATGTGCTGCCTTCACCTAAGATACTTTCGGCCCAGATTTTGCCACCATGCCGCTCCACTATACTGCGACAGATTGCTAAACCTAAACCTGTGCCTCCTTTTTCACGGGAGTCGGAGGCATCGACTTGCTGAAATCGCCCAAAAATGAGTTCTAGTTTATCTGCAGGAATGCCTCGCCCGCGATCGCTAACTTGGAAAAGCACAAAGTCTGTCTGGTTTTCGGCACTCAGATGAATTGTGGAATCGGCAGGTGAGAATTTAATCGCATTACTGAGCAAATTTGTTAAGGTTTGGACGATCGCATCTCCTGTTGCCCAGACTTCTGCATCCGTGGGGGTAACGATTAATGATATCTGCTGTTGAGTAGCGATCGCCTGAGTGCTATCTACCGCTTGCTGCATCAAATCGGCAGCTTTGCAAACGGTTTTTTCCACAATTGCCCGCCCGGAGTCTAGGCGCTCCAAATCTAAAATATCATTAACCAGGTTCACTAAACGATTGGTATCGAGGAGGGCGATTTCAATCATGCGTCTAGATTTTTCCGGCTTTTTATCATAAACCCCACTTTTTATTAGTCCCAAGGACATTTGAATTCCTGTCAAAGGAGTGCGAAGTTCATGGCTGACAATGCCAATGAACTCATTTTTAATGTGTTCGAGCTTTTGTCGTTCGGTAATATCTTCCCCAATGCTGATAGTTCCAATGATGTTTCCCTCTGAATCTTGCAGCATGGTATTGTTCCAAGCAATGAACCGTTCTTCACCAGATTTTGTCAAGATAAAATTTTGATAATAAGGATGAAATTTATGGCCTAAAACTTCCGAAAAAACAATTTTAACTGATTCTTGAAGAGAACCGGGTAAGAAGTTTTCAAACCAATTTTTTCCGATAACTTCTAGGTTAGTATATCCCGTAATTTTTAAGAAGAAAGGATTGACATAATTGACATTTGCCTCTATATCAAGTCCGACAACAATCAACTGCACGTTATCCAAGAGCGATCGCCAGCGTCGTTCGGCTTCTCGGATCGTGGCTTCGGCTTGCTGACGTTCTTGCAGTTCGACCTGAAGTTGTCGGTAGAGTTTGGATTGCTGAATGGCGATCGACAATTGGCTGGCAATCTGTTCAAGTAATTCTATTTCCCACGATTGCCATGGACGAGGTGCCGTATTTTGGTAAATAGCTAACAAACCCCAGAGATTTTCTCTCAAAAATATCGGAAAAACTGCATAACTTTTTGCTTGCAATTGTTCCACTAGCTCGATATGACATGGTTGAATTTCAGCGCAGTAAATATTATTAACCACAAAACTTTCATTATTTCGGAATCGACCGCCGTGAGTTTCTTGCAGATAGGTATCTGCACAATTTTTTTGAATATCGCTTCCTATCAGTTGTACCCAATCCTCACCAACTGACTCCACAACAAAATCACCACTCCAATCAGGATTAAAGCGGTAAATGGCAGTGCGATCGGTTTGTAATGTCTGCCTGATTTCAGTAACAGCAGTATTTAGAACCGCATTCAGATCCAAAGATTGGCGAATCCCTTGAGTAATCCTCCAGAGCAAATTTTCCTTTCGGGATTTCTGTAGTAAGGCTGCTTCCGCCTCTTGTCGAACTTCTTCCAGGTGCTTCGCTACTGTGATATCTTGATGAACGGCCACCAGAACATCGCCATAGTCGGAATGATTGAATGCAGAGCAAGTTGCACTACACCAAAATGGAGTCCCATCTTTCTTGACATTCTGGACTTCATAACTAAATTCACCCCTTTGTAAAACAGCAGATCGAATGGCTTGATTTACCTCTTCAGGGCTGACCGATTCGGTGGCATAGTTGAGAATCGAAACGTGGTGACCGTTGAGTTCGCCAGAGTCATAGCCAAACATCTGCTCAAATTTAGGATTGGCATAGACAATAACTGCATTATCTGCTCTTACTAAACAAATGCCTTCCGCCATGTTGCGGGTAATGACAGCCTGAAGCTCCAGCATTTGTTCGGCTTGTTTAAGTTTAGTCAGATCGCGCAGAATAACGATTATCCCGACAATATTTTCGCCTGTATCACGTAAAGGTGTATAAGTAACGCTCAAAAATTGCCTGACTAAATTGGGAGAAGTAAACCAGTTTTCATACTGAATTGTTTCGCCATCCAAACATCTGTCTAACCGAGGTTTTATCATATTATCGAACACATCTGCATCCAGGATATTCCTAACATAATTTCCGATAACTTCGCTTTCAGATTTGTTGCACCAAGTCAAATAAGCTTGATTGACTATTTGATAAATATAGTTGCGATCCATCAACACAATCCCATCTGTTGTATTGAAGACGATGCGTTCATATTGGCGGAATGCTTCTTCAGTCCGTTTGCGATCGGTGATATCAAATACGCTAGAACGACTCATCATGAAGTTACCTGCTTCATCATAAATTGCTGTAGCATTTAAGTTGAACCACATGGGTGTTCCGTTTTTCTTCAACATCTGAAACTCTACATTCTCGATCCAGCCTTGTTTTTTAAATAAGGGAAAGTTTTGATGAAAAATATTTTTACTTTCAAGTGTCATTAAATCAACATATTTAGTTTTGTATACAATTTCATCGCTGGTATAGCCTAACCACTTCAGTTCCGTATCATTAATCATAATTATTGTTCCTGCAGCATCTAGGGAATGATAGCCACAGGGAGCATTATTATAGAGGTCTTCAACTTGATTGATATATTGTTGGCAGCTATGGTTGACTTCAGTGAGTTCTGCCGTCCGTTCTATGACTCGTTGTTCGAGTTCAGTATGGAGTTGTTGTAGAGCAATTTCTGCTTGTTGGCGCTCTCTCACTTCCATTTGTACTTGCTCAAATAAATCAGCTTGCTGAATGGCAATTCCAGCTTGAGTTGCTAGCTGTCCCATGAGTTCAATTTCTGATGCTTGCCATTCGCGAGGTGCTGCACAGTGATGGGCAATCAATAATCCCCAAAGTTCTTCTCCCTTAAGGATAGGAATAACCAGGTTAGCTCTAACTTGAAAATTGGCCAGGAAGTCCGGGTGACAAGTATCAATTCCGGCAGTATAAATATCTGATTTAGATGTGAATAAGCCTTGTTTGAAGGATTCGATATAGCTTTCAACCAAGCAAGGCTCCTGTATCTGAGTGGATAAGATTGGTGTCCATTCTGAACCAACTGACTCTACGACCACTTTTGGGCTCCAGTCGGGAGCAAATTGGAAGATAATTACGCGATCGCATTGCAGAATGTTTCTGAGATCCGTTACCGTAGTGTTGAGAATATCTTCTAGTTTGAGGGATTCGGAGGGAGAAAGTGCTGTTTTAGCCAGGATTTGCTGTGGCTGTTCTTGCCCTTTCCCATAATTTTCATCAGTAGGTTCTATCATCGATCTACTTAATTAATTAAATTTTTTAGATTGAGGCAGAAACTGGGTTTTTAGCCTTCGTGGATAAGTTATATTTAAGTATTTGAGGACTTACGCAATCATCCCAGGTATGGGGGCAACCACGGGGGGTTTGCCCCTACAAAAGACTATATATTCAGGCTATGCGTAAGTCCTATATTTCTCGGTTTAAGTAAAGGACGACTGCGCCTGATTCGGCTGAGTACCCGCGTGACTAATTCAGGCCCTAGTACCGGCTTGGTAATAAAATCATCGGCTCCCGCTGCAAAGGCTTGTTGCAGAGATTCTGGCTCGGTATGGGCTGTCACCACCAAAATCGGTAAATTTTCCCATTGGATATCTTGTCGAACGACTTGACACAATTCTAAGCCGCTGACGATCGGCATTTCTAGATCCAGCACTATTAAATCGGGCTCTGTGCTAATTAACACATCCCAAAATTGCTGTGGTTCTTTGAGGGTTGTCACCTCAATTCCCCAAGGAGTCAGTAACGCTGATAATGTAACCAGGATCACAGGGTCATCATCTACGATTAAGACTTTGGCTTCAGAAGTTTTGGGAGTGGGTAAAACACGGGAAATCGCTCGAAAAATTTGCTCGGTGGTTGCAGGTTTGTGGAGAAATTGCTTAGCACCTAAGCGCGATACAGCTAAGCGATCGGGAAGACTATCTCGTCCGGTAAAGACAATTATAGGCAGGTTAGGCGATCGCTCGGTCAGTTCTCGCAGTAGCGTCAATCCATCTTCCTCTGTCTCTGCAAAACTTAAATCAAGTAACATCACATCCGGCATTGACAGAGCAAGACGCGATCGGGCTGCAGTAATATTCGGCGCAATTTTGATCCGAAATCCCCAAGTTTCGGATTCTACTTTCAATCGCTCCGTTAATGCAGCATCATCATCAACTACCAAAACCCGATAGTTAAAAATTGAAATATTAGAAACTGGTGCAGCCGTTGCTCTAATAGGTGTTTTGGCTAATTCCTGCTGTAATCCTGTCACCAATTCCGAGAATCGAGTAATTTCCTCAGCAGTCAAAGAGCGATCGTTTATGAGCAAATTCTCTGCATAGCGTGCAAATTTCGATCCTTCGGGATAACCAAAAGACCCCAGAGAACCGACCAATTTATGAGCTTCATGTTTAGCCACTTGCTGTAATTCAGTCTCTAACTTTCCGGCTAATAAATCCGTTTTTGCCTGCTCCAATACAGCAACTTGTTGGTTGAAGCTTCCCCGAAACCGCTCTAAAACTTTGTCGCTCTCAGACTTATCTACCCCGCGAAATTGATGTTTGTGAGTGCGATCGCTCCCAGGATTATTTGAACAAGACGACGCAGATTGGGGGTAAGGTTTCAGTCGATAGCCCATGCCATAAACTGTTTCGATGATTTCTTCAGTTAAACCGCCTGCCTTCAGTTTCTTTCTGACATCCTTAATATGAGTGATAATGGCGCGATCTGTTGGTGCGTCGTCAAATCCCCACAGACGATCCAAAATAGCATGGCGGCTAAAAATGCGATCGGGATTCCGCAGTAATAATTCCAGCAGATTATATTCTGTCGGTGTCAGTGAAATTATTTCTTCGCAAAACGTCACTCTACCAGACTCTAAATCTAAACAAAGCTCTCCCCAAGTCAATGTATTAGCCGCTGAATTCGGAGTAAAACCTCCTGGGGAAAGTGCTTTACTGCGTCGCAACAAAGTTCGGATTCTTGCCAGTAATACTTCCGTAGCAAAAGGCTTGCTGATGTAATCATCGGCTCCCGCATCGAAAAGAGCCACCACCTCCGCATCTGAATCCTTTGCCGTCATTAACAGGATCGGTTTGCAGTAGCCTTGCGATCGCAATTGCCGACATAGACTAATTCCATCGAGTTTGGGAACCTGCACGTCTAACACAATTAGATCGTACTCAATTGCTGCTGCCAACTCTAGGCCCACTTGTCCGTCATTTGCCCGATCAAAGCCGTAATGATTTGCTTCCAACACATTTGCCAGTGTTGCACTCAGCCCTCCATCGTCCTCTACGAGCAGAATTTTTATCGGAGACTTCTTCATTTTGGCTGTGCGGTTAAATTGCCATGCGATCGACGCGCTTTAATGTCAGGCCGAAGCGTGGCTTTTTACTAAATAACTGCTACTTATTACTACTCCTTTTATCTTACCATTTTTGCAGTCCCATCGCCTAAAAATTGCTGTCACTTCTGCAGTTTATACCAATTTAATGTGAAGTTGCACATATCTCGATCCCCCTCGCATACCCCCTACTCCCCCTGATTGTTGGAGAGTAGGGGTTGACTTCGAGAAGAATCTTGTCCCACCCTATGTAGGGGCGGGCACGGGGAGTAGGGGTAGCACCGCCCCTACAAAGGGGGGATCGAGATATGTGCAGACTCATACAAAATTGGTATTAGATAAAAGCGATCGCCCCTTCCTTCATCTGCGTCCATCCGCGTTTATCCGCCTGCATCTGCAGTTCAAAAAAAGCGTGAAGCGAAGCTATCCCGAAGGGAATCGCCCCAAAAAGAGCGATCGCCCTCCCAAACAAATTATCCTTCATCCTCCGACTTTACAGCAGCAGGAGGACGCCCAGAAATCACAATAAACCCAACAGACTCAAGAGTCATGTGCGGGCGGCGAATACCAGCTAAAACCGCTTCACTCAACAAACTTTCGGTATTGATTTCATCAGCCAAAACCGATTCTAAAAGTTGTTCGGATTTAGAAAGTCGATTCAAGCGCAATTGCAATTGATTCACCCGGTTTTCGAGTTGGATAGCAGCAGTGACAGCAGATCGATCGCACATTTCCACAAAAGCCGATCGCCCGCGCAGCAACTCCTCAGATACCACCCGTCCCTTTTGACAAAAATCATCCCATTCTAGCGGATCGACAAAACTGTCAATCAGCGACGTGCGATTTTTAGACAAATTATAATCCCGATTCGGCCCGCCTTTCCCCTTATAATCCCGCTGCAAAATCGCCAGGATTTCCGCATTTTCCACCAGAGACATCGGCTCGCTGCGAGCATCTACAAACACAGTTTCAAAAATTGGGAGAAACAGAGCATCAGCGCGGCGCTGCAAAGCTTTCAAGTTGTAATTTTCGATATTTTGTGCTTGCAAAATTTGCTGGGCAGGCTGCACATCAGTCTGGATTGAATAATTAAACTGAAAGCCGAACCACTCCTTCCCAGGATCCGCATCCCAACTTTCATCATGCCGCCACATGGCAAAAGCTTGACCGCGATCGTCCCAGCGAATATAAGAGCCAAGTGCATCGATCAATCCCTCACCAATGCGGTAAAGAGCCACATCAGCATTCTGATAAGCAATACGGCGATTGTAACTACCATATTGCTGGCAATAAGGAACCAATCTGGTCATCAAATCCTTCGAGGGAATTAACGTTTTTTGAGTAGGTTTATAGCGCATCAACCCCGCTACACTCGGATGTTCAATTTGTTTGAAGTGAAGAGCTTGACACAACCAACCTTCAGTAGCCCGCTGCATTTCTTTATGCTTAGCATCGCAGTTATCGAGAGATTCAAAATACTGAGATGCACTGTCATCAAGAATATCAATTTCATCGAGAACGTACTGTTCGTCAATTTTGATTTTCTCTTGTTCGATTTCAGTTTTAATCGCTTCAATTTCGCTGGATAAGCCCTTGCCTCCCTCAGCAAACAACTTTTCTTCTAGTTTGAGAAGTTTTTCCTCAGCATAAAACTGAAGGCTGGCAATAGATTTGTTGAAAATATCAAACCCATCTTTTAAAACTTGAAACCAAGCTTCGTGGGGACTCTCCGGCAAATCCGGGCCTGCAAACAAACAAAATTGCACTCCCATTTTGCTGCCAATGCGATCGACTCTGCCGAGTCTTTGTTCTAACTGGTTGGGAAACCACGGCAAATCGAAGTGAACTAACCAATCTGTCAATTGCAGATTTACCCCTGCTTCAGCCGATCGATCGCACACTAAGATAAAACAATGGGGTTCAGTCTTAAACCGCTTGAGACTAGCCTCAACATCATCAGCCGATTTGCTCGTGTCATGGCTGGCGATCGCATTTTTACCAAAGATTTTAGCTAAATTTTCCGCAATCTCTTTACAAGTTGCAGTAAAACTGGTAAAAATCACAATTTTCGGGAAACGTTCGCCCGGAATCGGCCGTTTAATTTGCTGTTGAATTCTCGACAGCAAATCGCGAGGTTTGCTGTGATACTCGCGCGGAACCTTCAAAGCAACTGCCAAAAATCGGAGAATGGCGATTCGTAACAAACTCAGTCGATCGAGTCCTTCCTGGGGCTTTTCCAGGGTATTGAGCAAGGTTTCCAGCATTTCCCTTTCTTCGGGAAACAGCTCCGTTTTGGTCAAAATTGCCGTGTCATTTTGTCCAAATTCGCGATCGAGTTCAGGAGTCGATTTTTTCTGCAAGCGAGCTTTGACAACCCGTTCTAAAACATTCAGCCAAGTACCAGAAGCGCGGAAAAACAGCAGAAAAATTCTCTGATATTCGCTCGACTTGGGAGCGACTGTGCGCCATTTATCGAGTACGCTTTGAATTTCCGACCACTGTTCATCATTCAGATCGTACTCAGTTTTGGGGACAGAATCTCGATCGAAAATCACATCTTCAACCGCATCCCGGCGGTTGCGAAGGATGCGACGATGCAGGCGGTAGGTATCTCTAACGTGAGTACGAATAGCTTGGACAAGGCGAGCCTGTTCTGCGGTTTCTTTAGTTTTCAAACAACTTTCTAACTCAGTTGCCAATCCGATTAAATAATCATCTTTGGCAAAAATAGTGCGAAGTTGAGCGAGTTTTGTTTGCAAAACAGCAGGCTTGGCATTTTCTCGGAAATCCAGCAAAGCGCGGCCGATTTCTTGACGGTTTTGCACCTGTTCCTTAAAGCTTTCCAGGTCATCAAGACGGTAAGTTGTCGGATCTAACAAGTGCAGCATCGTTAGAAAATCTTGCTCATGGCCGATAACTGGCGTTGCAGATAATAACAATACATTTTTGCTTTTCTGAGCTAGTTTCTGACAGAGTTCAAAGGACTGCTGCTGAGTACGATCGCTCGAATGTGCCATTGCCGCCACATCATGCGCTTCATCCACAATCAGAAAATCTAGATTAGCATTGCGGCTAATTTGATTGATGTCGCTAACAGCAGCAAGCTGCACTCTGTCAGCAAAATGAGACAAATAGAATTTATTTTCCAACTCCTGCCGCCACTGTTCGAGCAAGTATTTCGGAACGAGTACCACAGCGCGTCCGTTGGGTTCATCTAGCAGAAATTGGCGGAGAATTGTCCCGGCTTCTACTGTTTTTCCGAGTCCTGGTTCGTCTGCCAATAAATAGCGCACGATTGGGTCTTCTAGGACGCGCCGGACGACTTCAACTTGGTGCGGATAGAGGTCTATGTTAGCAGAAATTAAACCTGTCATGCCCCGGCTGACGGCCCGCTGTTCGATCGCAGATTGAACAAATGCCAATCGGCGATCGTGAAAATACGGCGTTTCTTGGCCTTTGACTGCTAAAATGTCGATCGGATCGGCGATCGGGATATTGCAGCGAACGTAAAGTTCGGTTTCAACAGCTTGCAAACTTTGGCTGTCGGGGAGGTCAATTTCGTACTCTAATTTATCTTCATCCCAGTCGTAAACTCGCCCGATAATCCATCTTTCCTGAGTTGTACTCCAGAGGTAGCAGCGGGTTTGGCGCTGAAGTCTAGCTTCTTGCAGTAGACTTAAGGGCACGGTTTTGCGGATGCGATTTTTAACTGAGCAAAAATATTCAACTACCGCCTCGATACGCGATACCTCGACAACTTTTCCGACTCCCAAATCGTTTCTGGGCGATCGAACTAATGAACCAACATCAATCATAATTTCAGCCTGACAATACTTACTAGAATACAGTAAATCCTTTTCCGTTAAAAATTTTAGCAAAATGCGATTTTTGCCGCCGTCACTTTTCTAGTCAAATGACAGTCAATCGATTTTAGATTTTAGATTTTAGATTTTAGATTTGAAGCATTGACACCACGGATAAATACGTTCGGCAAGTTTCATCGGATACACGTTTTTGATTTCTCCGTCTTGAGTCTCCGAAGGAATGAATCACGTGGCGGGTATCCTCGATGCTTTCGGTCAATCTGGCATTCGGAAAACAATAAGTTTAGCATGGTAACTAACATTTTGGGCATTGAATAAATATGCTGACAGCGAATAAGTATAATAGGACTGACGCACCTACTACGATTTTCTGTTCGCAGAAAACGTAGTGAAACAATCTCAAACCCTTGATTCAACGCCCTTTAGTGCCTAAGTCCTGAATAACTAATTACGAGGAAGGAAAAATAACGCCTAGATTACCTGATTCCCATTTCGGATATTTCTGCATAACACTGCTATAAATTTCCGACTCTGTGAACCCTGCTAACCAAGCTTGTAGCCCAGGCCAAGGCTGTTGGTTGAACCAAGTTTGATCAGTATGAGCAAATTGACGCACAAAAGGTGCGATCGCCATATCAGCCAATGCTACATTGTTACCAAATAAATATTTAGTCGCGCTTAACTGTGCATTTAGTCGGCCCAGATATAAAGAACCTTCATAACGATGTACTTGGGCATCAACACCGGGATAACGATCCGGGTACTTATAACGGTCAAGATGATATTTAAACCTATCATCAAATAGAGCAATTAGTTCCAGCATTTCTGTAACAGAACCTTGCTGTGGCATCAACCATTTTTCAGGATCGTGTTGTCTCAATGCCCACAACATGATATCGATACTTTGATCGAGTACACGCCCGTCAATATCAATCAATATTGGTACAGTACCTTTGGCAGATACCTCCAACATCTCTGGTGGTTTGTCTCGCAAAACAACTTCCCGCAACTCACACACCCGATTGCTAACCATCAAGGCCAAGCGCGCGCGCATAGCATAGGGACAGCGGCGAAAGGAATACAAAATCGGGTATGTTGCTGACATGTTATATGTTTAGTCGATCGCGCGATCGGGTTTGTCGGGTCAGAAACCCGGTTTCTTTCGATATTTCTCGTCGTCAAACAAGATTTTTCGTAGAAACCGGGTTTCTTGGACTTTAGTTTTAATACTATAGCAATCCTAAATCATTTGTGAATTTCTAACTCCCTCCCCTTGGTAAGGGGAGGGCTGGGGTGGGGTAAAAAATTTACGACTCATTTAGGATTGCTATATTAGTCGCAGGCTTCATCTACTTTTTCCTTCCCATCGTAGCGCGCGCCTATATGTACTTGGTTGCGACGCTTAGCAAGCTCAATCTGACGTTGACGTTCATATAAAGCTTGTTTTTTGGTTTCTGTTTTTGAGTCATGACAATGAGGACAACTCACACCAAGTACAAATAATTCAGAAGCCTTATCTTCCTGACTAATCGGGTGACGACAACCGCGACAAAGTTCATAGTTACCCGGCTTTAAGTCCTGACCAACAGAAACCCGTTCATCAAAGACAAAACATTCACCTTCCCAACGACTTTCTGCTTCCGGCACCGTTTCCAAATATTTTAAAATTCCGCCTTCGAGATGATAGACTTCCTCAAAACCTTGACTACGCAAAAAAGCAGTCGATTTCTCGCAGCGAATACCACCCGTACAAAACATTGCCACCTTGGGTTTATTGCGTAAAGCTGTTTCCCGCCGCACCCATTCAGGTAACTCGGAAAAGCTTTTTGTTTTTGGATTAATAGCGCCTTCAAAAGTACCCATAGATACCTCGAAATCGTTACGCACATCAACCACGACAACATCGGGATCGTCAAGCAGCTTATTCCACTCATCAGGCTTAACATATTTGCCAGCCATGAGGCGGGGATTAATGTCCGGTACCCCCATCGTGACTATTTCGCGCTTCAAGCGTATTTTCAGGCGATAAAAAGGTGCTTTTTCCGAGAAAGATTCCTTGTGTACCAGATCCGCAAAACGCGGGTCACTACGCAAGAATGCCAGCACTGCGTGTACGCCCTCAGACGAGCCGGCAATCGTGCCATTAATGCCTTCTTGGGCCAGCAAGATAGTGCCTTTAACGTTGTTGTTGTTGCAACAATCGATTAGCGGTGCTTTCAGGTCAGCAAAATCCGGTAGTTCAACGAACTTATATAAAGCAGCGGTTAAGAAATAAGCCATAGATTGAATTTATAGCACTAATTAATTTCCATAATTATATGAAAATTCAGTCAAAGCGGACGGTGGGACTCGAACCCACGACGTTCAGCATGGGAAGCTGACATTCTACCACTGAATTACGCCCGCGCTTAGGGTTTTTTAGCTGTTTTTACTTTGTAGCAATTACGCTCAAAAACGACTATAAAACATTATACACCTATTTTCTGATTTGGATCAGGCGATTTTGAGTGTAACAGGACTTAGGCACTCCGACCAAAGAAACCGGGTTTTTTACCAAATCTAGCGGTTTCAACAAAGTATTTTCGTAAAAAACCCGGTTTCTGAGCCCCATGCGTAAGTCCTGTGTCCATTTTGCGATCGCCGATCGCCCATCCACCGCACAAAAAAAGTCCTGCACCAAAGGCAGGACTTAATCTAACTTAAATTTATTAGTCTCAAGCGAGAGGGACTTCGTTTGACAAGAAGCGGTTTCAACCGCCGATCGATCGAGGGGAATCGAACTTTGCCCTTAGACGAAGCGCAAAGAGTTGCTGTCAATAGCCAGGAAAGAAACTGATTGGACGATCGCAATCAATTCATCCGATCCCGAAGTCTTCTTAAAGATAGCGGTTCCAGCAGGCAATCCTGCGGGAGACTCACCTAACTGATAAGTGCTAGGAGCACCTTGAAGTTGGAGGATATCTTCGATGGGGTTGAAACCGACAATCAAAGCGTAGTCGCCTGCGCCAGTGCCGGTATCGTTGCCATCGTTGTAATAGAACTTGGTGGCATCTCCCAGCAAGAAAGTATCATTGCCTTCAGCGCCAATCAGCGTATCGACTTCGCCCAGCCCAGGATTAGCAGCAGTGTAGTCAACACCAACGAAGATGTCGTTACCTTTTGTGCTGTAGAGGAAATCGTTGCCGCTACCGCCAAACAACACATCATTATTTTCACCGCCGTACAGAGTATCGCTACCCTCGTCGCCGAGTAAAGTATTGTTGCCGAGTTCGCCTGCGAGGACATCGTTACCAGCGCCGCCAAATATCAAATCGTCAGCTTTGCCACCTAATGCGGTATCTGCACCGTCGCCGCCGACAAGGGTGTCGTTGCCGAGGTTGCCAAACAAGAGGTCGTTGCCAGCATCGCCGAATACACCGTCATCACCTTTGCCGCCAAATAGGATGTCGTCGCCGCCATTGCCTCCCACGGTGTCGTTGCCCTGGTTGCCATACAAGATATTGTTAGCTTCGCTGCCAACGATCGCGTCGTTGCCGCTGGTGCCGAGAATCTGTGGCAATTCGCTTGGTGCGGGCCGGTTGGTGAATGTGAGTGCGATCGGAAGTGCGATCGTCTGAGCTGGCGCGGGAGTGAAAACGGGTGTGGGTGTGGTAGCCGGTGTGGGCGTCGTAACCGGTGTGGGTGTCGGTGTGGGTGGCAGCGGTGGGAGTGCAACCGGTGTTGGCGCGGCGGGTGTCGGCGCGGCGGGTGTTGGCGCCGTGGGTGTTGGCGCTGTGGGTGTTGGCGCCGTGGGTGTTGGCGCCGTAGGTGTTGGCGCCGTGGGTTCCGCAGTCGCCTCTGGTAAATTAGCTGTGAGAATCTCGCTACCAGCGAGATTGCCGACAGTTTCGATGAAGCCAACACCTTCGACAGTCGCCGATGCACCGAAGAAGTCGGAAATTACAATGTCATCCGTAGCCCTGACTACACCGTCTTTATTGATGTCGATCGCTAAACTCGTGCCTTGGCGGGCCAAGCCTGTATTTCCCGATGACAGCGACAGTGACAGGGTAGGGCTGGTACTGACATTACCGTTAAAATCAACAAAGTCTAGGCGATCGATACCGCCTGTATCCTGAATCGAAATTTGATTTGTTCCCTGATCCTGTCGGATTTGATAAAGATCGTTACCTGCACCGCCTCGCATCACACTGCCATTGCCAGAGTTGGTATAGAGCGTATCATCGCCAGCACCCCCTTCCAAGGTGCTACCATTACTACCACTGAGATAGTCATTGCCATCTCCTCCTAAGATGAGGCTCTGGAAGCTGCCAAGGAGGCTGTCATTACCCGCACCGCCATCCAAATTGAAGCCGTTTACCAGCGTGTCATCTCCATCGCCACCAGCCAGACTGTCTTTGCCAGCGAAACCTCCATCCAGAAAGTCGTTGCCGATACCTCCATCCAGGGTGTCATCGACATTGCCGCCAAGAAGGCTGTCATTTCCGCCACCGCCACTGAGGCTGTTGTTTCCTCCGCCGCCGAGCAAGCTGTCGTTGCCATCTAAGCCACTGATGGTGTCATTGCCCTCAAGCCCTGAGATGTTGTCATTAGCCGCAGTGCCGGTGAGGTTATCGTTGCCTGCTGTTCCCGTTATGCCACTGGTTCCGGGTGCTATCGTAGCCTCAGTCAGATTAGCCGCGAGAATCGCAGTACCAGAGAGGTTGCCCACAGTTTCGATGAAGCCAGCACCTTCGACAGTCGCCGATGCACCGAAGAAGTCTAAAATCACCACCTCCTCTCCAGCCCTGACTATCCCGTCTTGATTGATGTCAATCACTAAATTAGTGCCTTGTCGGGTCAAGCCTGTATTTCCCGATGACAACGACAGGGATAGGGCAGGGCTGGTACTGATATTACCGTTGAAGTCAACAAAATCTAGGCGATCGATGCCACCTGTATCCTGAATTTGAAGTGGAATCTTCCCGTTATCCGGCATGAGATAGCGATCGTTACCTATACCGCCTCGCAACACATTGCCAAATCCAGAGAGCGTATCATCGCCAGCACCTCCTTCTAAGGTGCTACCACCAGTACCACTGAGATAGTCATTGCCGTCTCCCCCTAATAGGAGGCTTGGGAAGTTAGCAAAGAGACTGTCATTACCCGCACCACCATCCAAAGTTGAAGAGGCGTCATTGCTGCCTTGGAGCGTGTCATCTCCATCGCCACCAGTCAAACTATCCTTGCCACTGAAACCTCCATTCAAAAAGTCATTGCCGACACCCCCATCCAAGGTGTCATTGCCGTCATCACCAAGCAGGCTGTCATTGCCCCCACCTCCACTGAGGCTGTCGTTTCCTGCACCACCAAACAAGGTATCGTTGCCATCTAAGCCAGCGATGGTGTCATTACCGTCAAGCACTGTAATGTTGTCATTGCCGACAGTGCCTGTGAGGTTATCATCGCCGGGAGTACCAGTGATTGCATTGGTTCCGGGTGCAGCCGTAGCCTCAGTGAGATTAGCAGCGAGAATTGCCGCACCAGTGAGGTTGCCCACAGTTTCGATGAAGCCAACACCTTCGACAGTCGCCGATGCACCGAAGAAGTCGGAAATTACAATGTCATCAGTAGTCCTGACGATCCCATCTTTGTTGATGTCAATCTGTAAATTAGTGCCTTGTCGAGTCAAGCCTATATTTCCCGATGACAATGACAACGACAGGGACTGGGTAGGACTGGTACTGATATCGATGCCAAAATCATCAACAAAGTCTAAGCGATCGATGCCACCTGTATCCTGAATTTGCAGTTGATTCTGGCTAAAATCCCGCAGGAGATAGCGATCGTTGCCTGCACCACCTCGCGCCACCCTCCCACTGCCAAATCCGGCAAGCGTATCATCGCCAGCACCCCCTTCTAAGGTGCTATCACGATCGCTACTGAGATAGTCATTGCCGTCTCCTCCTAAGAGGAGGCTATTGAAGCTACCAAAGAGGCGGTCATTGCCCGCACCGCTATCTAAAATGCTAGAGCCACCGCCGCCTTGCAGCGAGTCATCTCCATCGCCACCAGCCAGACTAATTTTGCCGAAACCTCCACTCAGAAAGTCATTGCCGATACCCCCATCCAGGGTGTTATCCCCGTCACCGCCAAGGAGGGAGTCATTGCCCCCACCTCCACTGAGGTTGTCGTTTCCTGCACCGCCTAGCAAGGTGTCGTTGCCCTCTAAGCCAACTAAAGTGTCATTGCCCTCAAGCCCTGAGATGTTGTCATTCTCAGGCCCGCCGATAAGATTGTCATTTGTCAATGTACCAGTCAATACTGCCACGTTTTTTTCCTGCTTACGGTAAACAGGCGAGGGCTAATTTTACTTAGCTACTACACCCTAATTATCTATCAGTGCTTTTTCCCAAAAATTATGCGAATTTTCCAAAAAACTTTTTTTTGCACAATTTGTTTCATTGGCGACAAAAGATGCTATGATTTATAGCCTCTGTTCACCACAAAATAACGAGACTTACAGCACTTTGAGATAAAACCCGCCACAAAGAGGGTAAACTTGAAAGATGTAAAAAAAGCAAATTATTTAGAGATAGCTGCATATTCTATTGACTTACTACAGAAGATACTAAGTGCGTGGCCAAACAAAGAAGGCACACAAAGAGACTTAGCAAAACGATTTAAAGTCAGTCGATCGCTCATAGGTGACTTTTTGCCTCGGTATTGAGAGACGGCCCAGATAGCTGCCATGACTCTCTTGAGGGGAGCGGCGCTCGAAGCTTAAAAGTAAATACGAAGAATTGTTAAAGATAATAGTGACAGAACACGGGTGATATATATGCGAGAAATTCACTCTTGAAATCAAAGAGCGCCAAGGCATAGAGGTAACGAATGAGAATTAAATAACTTCCACTCTTGAAAGTGGGATGGGCCTAAGAGCCAGTCCAAAAAGGACGGGCTCTTAGGCCCATCCCACAATAACAATTAAAATTGTAAGTTATTTAATTCGCGATCTTAAGTATACAGCACTTTCCAGGTAAGTGAAGTACAGAGAAACCGGGTTTCTTGAATAAAACCGGTTTCTGGCGAGAAATCCAGAAGAAACCCGGTTTCTGGGGTGTACTTTATAAACCTGGAATCCGCTGTATCAAGTTTGTCCCGCACTTTTAACCTCTTAAAATTAAGGCGTAAAAAAAACTTTAGTAGCGACTCAGCCTCGCTACAGAAATTGTACAAAAATTGCGCTATGAATGAAAGCGTTGGCTAGATACTATACACATCAAAAACCACGTATTTATTGATGAAACAGTGGCAGCGATCGCACAACCGAGCTATTATACTGTGGCGGTGCAAAATGTCATCGCCTCGCTTCCGAACATTGACAAAGAGTTAGCGGCTTCGGATCGCACATTCCGATCGCGCGATCGAACTGCATCATTTTTAACAGCGCCGCCCAAGCTTCCGCAGTTTGACTCTGCCGCAATCCCATCGCCACGATCGATCGCAGCATAAACTCCCCATCCTTCACTTTTCTCAGCAACATCCGTAGCGCCACCGCAGAATCGCCCTTTCTCACAAGCCCTTACCCGCCCGCAGCCTGTCTTGAGAATCCCAATTTTGCAGCGCTGCTGGGATTTCCCTAATTTCCCTCAGCCAATTCCCATATATTTTTGTTACTTTTATTTAAGATTTTAGCAAAAAGTGCCGGATTTTGGGAAAATTAAAAAAATTAAGTTATTAGAGTGTGTCTGCAAATTAACAGCCTCCAACTTCAACACCAGAAGAAAACACCAGAAGAAGTTCAGAAATTAATTGCTGAATTTGATTAATATTGGCAAGCGCTAATCGACTATAATCTGGAAATTACTCACAAGCTAAAAATGCCCCAGCAAGAAGTGAGGAAGTAGTGACAAAAATAATCCAGAGATAGTATCGACGGGGCGCTAGCGAATTTGCGTGAAGCGAAGCTATCCCGCTATTAATTGCCACAGCCTGCCTAATACCAATTATCCAAAATCTTGCAACAGTTATGAGTTTTTGGTTTGTTTCCTGAAACACTGTATGCACCGATGCGGATCTGTGAGATAGTCGCTTTTTTTGATAACTTTTCTAGGGCGATGCGCCCGGAGCGCTACTGTTGCATGATTTTTGAGAATTAGTTAGTATAAAAACGAGATTAATTTGGACTTTGTAGGAGATTTTTTTATACTTAATTGTACTATTTCATTTCCCCGAAGATTCTCCCTAGCCCCACTGCTTCATCAAGGTGGACAAGATTCTGCTTTAAAATTGATTGATGAGTTGGCGGATTTAGGGGAAATAAACTCTCTGGCAAACATTCAGAGAATTGCTACGATCGCAGAATGTGGTAAATTTACTCCCGCTCAACTTTCAAGAGTACAATTAATACAATCTCTGAGGGATTTCAACCCTCACGATTGTCCCCATTGATGGAGATATTATGGCTCTAAATAATAATAATAATAATAATTTGAAAATCGCTCGATCGCACACGCCGAGTGCGCTTTAATATATCCGCAGGTAGATAGCTAATTCTTACTTTTATGATTTCTTATAATATATAATAAAAATAAAAATCTACCATAATACTTACTTAAAAAAGCATAAATTGGGTATAAAAAATGACTGAAAAAAAGAATTCCAAGAAATCTCCACCTAAAGCTGGTATTAAAGCTCGCAAGCAGCAAAACAATCAAAACGACTTATTTCCTGTAGTCGCAATAGGAGCCTCAGCAGGTGGATTGGAAGCCTTTATGGAATTACTGAGCCATTTGCCGATCGATACCGGCATGGCGTTTGTAATAATTCAGCATATGTTGCCGAATCAGGGAAGTGGGTTGAGTTTGATTCTGGCTCGATCGACCCTGATGCCCGTGCATGAGGTGACAGATGGGATGCTCATAGCACCGAATCAGGTCTACGTTATCCCCCCGAATTTCAGCATGACCATCGAGCGATCAGTGCTGAAGCTAACGCCTCGCGGCAGACGAAAGGGGGTATTTATGTCCGTCGATATTTTTATGTTTTCCCTCGCCGAAGAACGGGGGAACAAATCCATCGGCGTCATTTTGTCCGGGGGCGATAGCGATGGTGCCCAAGGGTTAAAAGCGATTAAGGCCGCAGGCGGTATTACTTTTGCCCAATGTGAAGATACGGCACAAGTTAGCAGTATGCCGAATACTGCGGTGGCTACGGGTCAGGTTGACTTTATCTTGCCACCGCAAAAAATAGCCTATAAAATAGCAGATATCGGCCGTCATCCCTACATGACCGCATCTTCACTTGCGATCGCAAGTGAAGATGCGATCGCAAGTGAAGATGCGATCGCAAGCGAAGATGCGATCGCCATTATCTACAGTTTGCTGCGGGCGGCTGCAGGAGTTGACTTTACTCACTACAAGCAAACCACCTTGAAACGGCGGATACATCGGCGGATGTTGCTCTACAAGCTGGAACGGATCGAACATTATGCCGAATATCTCCAAAACACCCCGGCAGAAGTAACGGCGCTGTATCACGATGTCTTAATTCATGTCACCTGCTTTTTCCGCGACCCAGAAAGCTTTGAGGCCTTAAGCAGCACTGTTTTTCCCGCAATCGTCAAAGATAAATCGTCGAAAAAACCGATCCGAATTTGGATTGCCGGCTGTTCAACGGGTGAAGAAGCTTACTCGATGGCCATCTGCTTGCTAGAGTTCTTAGCCGCTCGATCTACTAACCTGCCGATTCAGATATATGCCACAGACATCAGCGAAAATGCGATCGCGATCGCTCGCACTGGCTTTTATACCAATGCCCAAGTCGCCGATATTTCACCCGAACGCCTAAATCGGTTCTTTGTCCCAGTCGAGGGCGGATACCAAATCGCTAAGCCCGTGCGCGAACTCTGCGTCTTTGCTAGACAAAACCTGATCGCCGATCCGCCCTTTTCGCGGATGGATTTGATTACCTGTCGGAACGTGCTGATCTATCTGACACCCCTGTTGCAGAAAAAACTGCTGCCAATGTTCCACTATGGGCTTGCGCCCACGGGCTTTTTGCTGTTAGGCACTTCGGAAACGGTTGGAGAGTTTTCAATATTGTTTGCGGTATTCGATAAAAAGAATAAAATTTATACTAAAAAACAGGTAACGCATTGGCTCAGCATGGATTTAAATGCTAGCAACTACCCTCTGACACCCCCCAACCCACCAGCGCAGCACACGGAAAGATTGGAGGAAATCGAAATGGAGAAAGAGGCCGATCGCATTGTTTTGAATCACTATGCCCCTGTCGGGGTTGTGATTAACACAGCCAGCGAGATTCTGCAATTTCGAGGACAGACCAATGCCTACCTAGAACCGGCCCCCGGTAGGGCGAGCTTTAGCCTGCTGAGAATGGCAAAAGAAGGATTGCGTGTGGAACTGCGAACTGCAATTCAACAAGCCTCACAGCAGAAGCAGCCGATCGCACGGACTGGCTTCCAACTTAAAGACGGCGCTCGCCTCCGGCAGGTCGGAATTAATGTGATTCCATTCCAAGCCGGCGCTGTAGCAAAAGACTATTTTTTAGTGTTGTTTCAAGAGGAGTCCCCGATATGTGCCATGCCTGCTGCTGCTGACCAGGATAGAGTCAACTCTGATGCTTCACAGGGTGAAAGTGAGGAGATTGCAAGGCTGCTACAGGAACTGAAAACCACAAAAGAACATCTTGGAGCGATCGTCCAAGAACATCAAGCCGCTAATCAAGATTTGAGAGCCGCCAACGAAGAGATTTTGTCAAGCAACGAAGAGTTGCAAAGCATGAATGAGGAACTCGAAACGGCGAAAGAAGAGATTCAGGCAACCAATGAAGAACTCAACACGATTAATGACGAATTGCAGCGGCGCAATTTGGAATCGACTGAGGTGAGCAACGATTTAGAGAATCTCCTGACCAGCATCAATATTCCGATCCTGATGCTGGGAAACGACCTGCGAATCCGCCGGTTTACTCCCGCAATTGAAGGCATCTTCAACTTGATTTCTACCGATGTTGGGAGGTCTTTGAGCGACATCACTCACAAGTTGATAGTACCGGAGTTAGAGCAATGGATTTTAGGGGTGATCCGCACGCTCAATTTGAAAGTTCAGGAGGTTCAAGATCGAGACGGTCGTTGGTACGAGCTGCATATTCGACCCTACCGGACCCTCGACCACAAGATTGATGGGGCTGTGCTGATGTTGGTGGATATCAACGAGCTAAAAGTGAGCGCCCAGCATTTGATGGAAGCGAAAAATTACGCCGAAACGATCGTGGAAACCGTGCGGGAACCGTTGCTAGTGCTAGATCTCGACCTGCGGGCAATAACTGCCAATCGTTCTTTCTACGAGACGTTTCAAGTGATGCCGAGCCAAACTGAGCATCGCTCATTGTTCGATCTGGGTAATGGACAGTGGAATATTCCCAAGTTGCGATCGCTCCTCAAAGAAATTCTGGCAGGTAATCCCCAGTTTAAAGATTTTGAAGTCGAGCAAGACTTTGAACACATCGGGCATAAAATAATGCAGCTCAATGCCCGCAAAATGCCTCCGCTTGGCGATACACAGATGATCCTGTTGGCGATCGAGGATATCACGCAGCAAAAACAGTTAGAGACTGAACGCAGCCTTCGGATACAAGAACAATCGGCTCGTGCGGCGGCTGAGGAGGCCAACCGCGTCAAAGATGAGTTTTTGTCCGTCCTCTCTCACGAACTGCGGACACCGCTCAATGCCATGATTGGCTGGGCACAGTTGCTGCGCCTGAAAAAATTTGACGAGGCTAAAACCCAGGAGGCGCTAAAAACGATCGAGCGCGCCGCCAAAGCACAAAACCAACTCATCGATGACATCTTAGACGTTTCCCGGATTACCACCGGCCAATTTCGGCTTAATGCTTCTGAAATTGAGCTCAATCCACTGGTTGAAAATGCGATCGCGGTAATTCGTTTCGCAGCAGAAGCCAAAAATATTCAACTTGAATCCAGGCTAAGTCCTTTACAACCAAAGATTTTGGGCGATCCAACTCGCTTACAACAAGTGGTGTGGAATCTACTTTCAAACGCGATTAAATTCACCCCAGCCGAAGGCAGAATTGACATCGCATTAGACTACATTGATGTCATGGCTCAAATCCAAGTTACCGATACTGGTAAAGGCATTGACCCTGATTTTCTCCCCTATGTGTTCGATCGCTTCCGTCAGGCGGATAGTAGCTGCTCTCGCAGAGACTCAGGATTAGGGCTAGGATTGTCGATCGTCCGTCATTTAGTAGAACTCCACGGCGGTACTGTTACCGCCACAAGTCCGGGTGAGGGACAAGGGGCAACGTTTACCGTGAGGTTGCCGCTACGAGCAGATATGCCCTGACAGTTAGACGCTAATATTTGCCAAAGACATAATTGATATGAATTCCGGTTACACCGTCCGTGATTGTTGACTGTTGACTGTGCTTTATATTATGCAATCCCCGTAGACGTGCGTAATCGAAATATTGGCAGTGGTTATCGGGGTTCATCAGCGTTTATCTGCCTTCATCTGCGGTCAAAAAAGGCAATAATCTCTAAATAACCCTAACTCTAAATAACCCTAACCCATAACTATTTACCAACCTTAACCTCAGCGCCATCCTTCAGAAAACCAGTCCCAGTAACAACCACCCGATCGCCCGCCTTCAAACCTTTTTTAACCACCACCTTAGCAGCAGTCAAATCGCCCACCGCACCCCCGGAAATTTCCCCAAGTTCCACCGGTTGAGCCTGCACCTTGTTTTCGCCCACAAGTTTGTAAACCATAGAACTGCCGTCAGATTGCGGTACAATAGCTTTAGCAGGCACTTTCAAACCTTGAGCCGTTGTCGTCGAAATGGATGCGCGCAAAAACATTCCCGATCGCAAAAACTCGCTTGTCGGCAAATCAATCTTCACCGTAGCTTGCCGATTTTGCGGGTCAACTACCGGCGAAATTTCTCGCACAGTTCCTGACAACTTAATCCGCTTGTCAGAATCCGAAGTAATTTGCACTGCTGTTCCCGGCCGCACTTGCGAAACCTGACTTTCCGGTACTTTCAATTGCAGTTCCAGCTTGTTGTCGCGAATAATCGAAAATAGTTTTTGACTTCCCGAAGAAACATCGCCAACTCGACCAATTCTTTCAGCCACAGTGCCACTATCCGGCGCTCGAACAATTGTTTGTTCTAGTTGAGTTTGTAACTGTTTGACTTGTGCATCATTGCTGCGGACAGTTGCTGCGTTATTTCCCACATTTGCTCTGGCACTACTGACACTCGCTGCGGCCGTATTCACTTTAGCACGAGCGCTGGCGAGGGCCGCTCTAGCCGTACTGATATTAGCTTCCGCAGTAGCTACTCTAGCAATAGAAGATTGCACTTCTTCCGCTGCTTTATTCTGTTCTTGCAAAGCTGTATTCAAGTCAGCTTTAGCTTTGTTCAAATCTTGAACAGCAGTCTGTCGCTCTGTCTTGCGTCTTTCCAAATCTTGCTGACTAATTACTCCCTGAGCCGCCAAATCTTGGGTGCGATTTACTTCTCTTTGAGCCTGATCTAATTTAGCCTGAGCGGAGGCAATGCCAGCTTTAGCTTGAGTGACACCGGCTTTAGCTTGTTCCACACCAGCCCTTGCCTGCCCCACGCCTGTTTTGGCTTGCGCTGCGTCAGCGATGGCTTTTTCAACGCCTGCTTGGGCTTGAGCCACGCCTGCTTGGGCTTCTTGTTGGGCTGACTCGGCTTGCTGTACCTGAGCTTGGGCTTGTTCTACCGTAGAATTGGCCGATTGTACTCCCGCCAGCGCTTCGGCAATTTGCGATCGTAGCACCGAATCGTCCAAAACCGCCATCGTCTGACCTTTTTCTACCACATCCCCTTCATTCACCAACACCTGCTTAATTTGCAAACCGTTGGCTTGTGGTAGCACCGGTAGCAAGTCATAGGCTGCCACGGTGCCCGTCGCTTGCAGAGTTTCACCCACCTGGGCAGATTCCACAGGCGCGACTGTCACCGTCGGAGCAATCGCCTGCTGAGTTGCCGAGGGAATTGGAGCTGCAGGCGGCGAACTCTGATTGCCCCCAGTCAATTTTACTGCTAGCAACGTTGCAGCCACGCCAATCCCTGCGCCCGCCAACAAGGCAGGCCACCTGATTTCTTTGCTGGGCCCAAATTCAGTTACTTCTGGTTCCCAAACTTGTTCCGCCTCAATTTCTGGAACTTCCAGCGCCACTTCTCGTTCATCATCCTCACCGGAGAATTGCCAGGGAGATTTATCTGAGACTTCACTTTCAGCTACATCCACTGCTGAGTTCCTTTCGCGCCCGCTCTCCACGGGGGAAAGGGGTTGCTTTTCTTCGGCTTCTGAAAAAACTTGATTAGTCACGGTAGTTCCTCTCGCCAGTATGAGCCTGTGCTTTTGATATTGTAAAGAAAGATTACGATAATATTTACTTTATTTTAGCGGAGGGCCTCTGGATTAACGCTTCCTCCTTTTGGGTGAGTCTGGCGCACTTTCACCCTACAATGGCGATTTTAATTAAATTTGCTCAAAGTTTGTGCGATCGACATTTAATTTGATCGGTCTCTGGGGCATACTGAATATTAGCGTGATTCCCGATCGTGGGGTCGATCGGGCTGGCATTGTCTGTCCCGAAGCGGTTTTGCCGTCACCAGCTTATCAATACTGAGAGCATTTAGTCTAATCTTGAACTGATTATTGCTAATCTATACTCTAATGTGTTTCTCGTAGAACCCGACAAATCGGGTCAGGAAATTGTACCAGTTTAATTGACAAAAATCACAATGAATAGCGTCTTTTCTCCCGTCCAACAGTTTCTAATTACTTGGCTACTAATGCTAGTGACGGGATGGTTTACCCTGACTGCTGTCAGTTATGTTGGGGAACTGGTCAGCATTTTAGTAACAGCGGGACTCATTGCATTTTTATTAAATTATGCAGTAAAAAGACTGCAAGTATTTTTGCCTCGGGGAGTAGCGGCGGGGCTGGTTTATTTAACAGCAGGTGTGGTAGTAATAGTAATCGGTTTAACTATTGTGCCGCCCGTGTTCAGCCAAGCGAGACAGTTGGGGGTGAGGTTCCCGGATTTGCTGGAGTCGGGGCGACTGCAGCTAGCTGAATTTCAAGCCTGGAGTGCCGAGCGCAATTTGCCGTTTAACGTGCAAATATTGGAGCAGCAGTTATCAGCGAAAGTGCAGGAACAAGTGCAGGCGCTCGCAGGTACGAGTTTAGGCTTAGTTGTCGGTACTGTTAACTGGTTTTTGGACTTGATTTTTATTGTGGTGATTTCCTTTTATATGCTCCTAGACGGGCAAAGAGTTTGGCAGGGTTTGACCAGTATTTTTTCCCCAGACATTCGCTATGTTTTAACAGAGACTTTGCAGCGAAACCTCCAGCGATTTGTATCGGGACAGTTATTGCTGGGACTATTGATGGCCATCTCGTTGACTCTGGCTTTTTGGTGGCTGCAAGTTCCGTTTTTTCTGTTGTTTGCCGTGTTTATAGGATTGACGGAAATAATTCCGTTTATTGGAGCAACTTTGGGAATTGGCACTGTTAGTATAATTGTAGCCTTTATTGATTGGTGGCTGGCGCTGCAAGTGTTGGTAGTCGCGATCGGTCTCCAGCAAATCAAGGATAATTTAGTAGCTCCCCGAATCATGGGCAATCTCACCGGATTGAGCCCGGTAATTATTTTCACAGCTTTGCTGTTAGGAGGTAGAGTGGGAGGATTGTTGGGAGTTATCCTGGCAATTCCGCTCACTGGGGTTGTAAAAAGTATAGTAGAAATTGTACTCAATCCCAAATTGCCACCCCAAACAGGCTCGTTTTTCTACAATCCTTTTAGCGGCGAGGAATTGGGGAAAATACCCGAAGATGAAACTAGAATAATCTTGGTCGCAGATGAACAAAAGTAGTCTAATTCTTGTAGTAAGTAATTCAGTTATGAATTTTTTTATTATTCAGTAATTAATTTTTGGCTGCTGAGTTCATCAATAAAAAACTAAAGTCTCTACAAATAACTTTAAGCACTTTAGTCTTGATTACTAACCAACTTAAAATCTCAAACCTAAAAACTTATGAACTGGTGGCAAAATCTTAGAAAAAATCCTCTAGCTCGGTTAGGAGCCGTGCTACTGTTAATTTTTTACACAGTCGCACTTTTTGCCGAATTTGTGGCACCTTACGACCCCTACGACTCTCAATTAGACGGTTCATTATTGCCGCCGACTCAGATTTATTTAACCACCCAAGACGGGCGATTTATCGGGCCCCACGTTTATCCGACAACTCAGGGCCCAGTGGATGCGAATACCGGCGCTCGCGAGGTAATTGTAGACTGGCAAAAACCATCGGCTGTCGGTTTGTTTGTCAAAGGTTCTCCCTATAATTTTTTAGGAGTTTTGCCATTAGATAGGCATCTTTTTGGCACTACAGGAGAAGGTCAAATTAACATTTTAGGCACGGATGAACAAGCGCGCGATCAATTCAGCCGCTTAGTACACGGCAGCAGAATTAGCCTCAGCATCGGTTTAGTTGGCATAGCAATTTCTTTTCCATTGGGATTGTTAATCGGAGGAATATCGGGTTATTTCGGCAGTTGGATTGACAGTATCTTAATGCGCTTTGCCGAAGTATTAATGACTATTCCTGGTCTTTATTTATTAGTAGCGCTAGCAGCAGTGTTGCCGCCGGGATTGACAAGTGCTCAGCGATTTATATTGATTGTGCTGATTACTTCATTTATCAATTGGGCGGGTTTGGCGCGGGTAATTCGCGGTCAGGTACTGTCAATTAAACAACGAGAATTTGTGCAAGCGGCGCGGGCAATGGGCGCCAATCCAATTTATATTATTGTTCGCCACGTGTTGCCACAAACTGCTACTTATGTAATTATTTCTGCTACTTTGGCGGTTCCGGGTTTTATTGTGGCGGAGTCGGTTTTGAGTTTAATTGGCTTGGGAATTCAACAGCCAGATCCTTCTTGGGGAAATTTACTATCCCTCTCTACTAATGCTTCAATTTTAGTATTGCAGCCTTGGTTGGTTTGGCCTCCGGCGATACTGATTATTTTGACTGTTTTGGCGTTTAATTTATTGGGGGATGGGTTGCGGGATGCTCTCGATCCGAGAAGCATTCAAAGGTAATGGGGACTGGGTAATTGGTAATTGGAAATTCAAAGATTTGTCGGAGCGGTTCACCCAAATTTATATCATCAATTGCCAGAACTAAAAAACCCGCCTTCACCCATCGCAGATACTCAAAAAATTGTTCTGCAATCAAACTTAATTGGTTTGGTGGGGGCGGGTTCACCCAAATTTATATCATCAATTCCCAGAACTAAAAAACCCGCCCCCACCCATCGCAGATACTCAAAAAATTGTTCTGCAATCAGGGTTAATTGGTTTGGTGGGGGCGGGTTCACCCAAATTTATATCATCAATTGCCAGAACTAAAAAACCCGCCTTCACCCATCGCAGATACTCAAAAAATTGTTCCGCAATCAGGGTTAATTGGTTTGGTGGGGGCGGGTTCACCCAAATTTATATCATCAATTCCCAGAACTAAAAAACCCGCCCCCACCCATCGCAGATACTCAAAAAATTGTTCTGCAATCAGGGTTAATTGGTTTGGTGGGGGCGGGTTTATGAATATTTTGGATGTGAACCAAAGATTGTTGGTGAACCCGCCCCTACGAGATTTGGTAATAGAAGTATAGCTCAAAAATACCCATATTAGTTAATGATTAACAGGTAAGCGGATGGTAAAAGTAGAACCCACACCCTCCTGACTTTTTACGGAAATATTGCCACCCATCATTAGGCAAAAACGCTGGCTGATTGCTAGTCCCAAACTGGTGCCACCGTACTTGCGCGTGGTAGAAGCGTCTGGTTGGGTAAAGGGTTGGAAAATGTGCTGCAACTGTGGGGTACAATTTTCTTAAAGTATATACCTGCAATTTGCGGTAAACTTTTTTCAGGAATCTACTAATTATTCAAGTCCGATCGTGAAATTAGAATTTGCCTTAGCTCAATATACGGATGCTCTCGCTCACCTAAAATTGGCCAAGTCTGAACCCTCAGAAATAGCCATTCTCCATATTTTAGTTACTCGCGATGCCATCAAAGAAGCACTCAGCGAGAAAACCCAGCTTTCTGTGGAAAGTTTGGCTAAACTACTCGAATTAGACAACTTCCTGAAACAACAAGCCAATGCGATCGCCCGAGGAGCAAAATTAGCAGAATGGCGAGCTACATTTCACCCCTCCCCAGAAGCTTGGTGGTGGTTCCTCGAACCGACTTCCGAGGAGGAAGTTTCCCCCTCAAATCGCTTAGATTGGTTGTTCAACGGGCTGACAATCGCGGGATTGACGGCGGTAGGGGCCTATATGACAACCTTCGTTCAACTCTTTTCCACGGGAGGAATCAGCTTCGCTGAGACCTTTGGCCTGCTGGGACAAGGAGGGTTACTTCTGACGGTAATCCACACCTTGCAGGACACAGGACAAGAAAAGATTAAAAATCTGCTCCAAAAACTCAATATTTCTCCCCAGTTTCACAGTCAAGCAACCTTGGGAATTACCGCAATGTTATTGTTGGCTTCTGTGGGAGTCTATAACTCTTTACCTCGGATTGGTGACTGGAACTATCGAGAAGGAAAAAAACTCTACGAAAGAGGTTTACTGGAAAAAGCCAAAGGCAAATACGAGCAAGCGGCCAAAATAAACCCCAATAATTGGGAGATTCCAATTGCCTTGGGACAAATCTACGAATCTTTAGGAGCTATAGATTTAGCGAGGAAGGAATATGAAAAAGTGTTAAATCTAGGGGAGGCTCGCGCCTTTAATAATTTAGGTCGCGTTTATATTAGTAAAAACGATAGAGTTACCGCTGAAACTTTACTGCGGATGGGAGTACAACGGGTGAGGAAAGAAGATGCTCAACTCAATTATGAACTACATCTAAACTTGGGCTGGATACTGCTCAAACAAAAACAGTATCAAGCGGCTGAAAAAGAAATCAGACAAGCAGTTGCTATTGACCAAGCAATTGAAGGAAAACAGCTCGGTGGAGGGATGGCTTATTGCTTGCTAGAAGATGTTCTGGAAGAAAAAAAAGATACAAAAGAGGCATCCCGCTGGAGAAAAATGTGTTTGGAGAGTGCTCGTCCCGAAACGCTTGAGCAGTATAAATGGTTTATTGAAACTGGAAAACAAGATTTCGCCGATCAGATAGATACTACGGGGGTGGTGAATGGAGAATCTAACCCAAGTACACAGCCGTAATGAGTAAGATAAAAGTAAAAAATCAAACCTAAACACAAGGTTATGTTTACTTTTAGTTTCCCTACTTGGTTTGTATTCCCCTTTTTTTAGGGAAACTTCTTTTGTAAGGTGCGCCAGCATTCTTTTTTTCTGAAATTGAATGCTGCGTGTGCCATCCATCCTAATTTTGCAGATTAACTGGCAACCAGATCGTAAAAGTAGAACCAACACCCTCCTGACTTTTTACGGAAATATTGCCGCCCATCATTAGACAAAAACGTTGGCTGATGGCTAGTCCCAAACCGGTGCCGCCGTACTTGCGCGTGGTGGAAGCGTCTGCTTGGGTAAAGGGTTGGAAAATGTGCTGCAACTGCTCTGGAGTCATCCCAATTCCTGTATCTGTACAATTAATAACTAAAAATTCTTTACTAGCAATTGAAGATTGAGAAATTGTGGCAGGTTCCGCAGTGTTTTCTTGTTTTGCTTCGCTGCTGTCGCCCGCGATTTTTTCTCGGCTGGCGGTGAGGGTAATTGTACCGTTTTGAGTGAATTTGGCGGCATTGCTCAGCAAATTTAATAAAATCTGCTGCACTTTGGTAATGTCACCGTGCATCGTGCCGATATTAGTAATTTTGTGCAAGTTGAGAGTGTTGCCGTTCTTTTCAATTAGCGGCGCGGCGGTGGATGCTACTTCTTCAATCAAGGCGGCGATGTTGAAGGTTTCTAAGTAAAGATCCATGCGGCCGGCTTCGATTTTAGAAATGTCGAGAATGTCGTTAATGAGCGATAGCAAGTGTCGGCCGGAAGTGCGAATTTTGTCTAAATCTGGGGTGAGTTCATCGTAGCCCAATTCTGCGGTTTCTTCTTGGAGCATTTCGCTGTAGCCGATGATGGCATTCAGAGGTGTTCGCAGTTCGTGGCTCATGTTTGCTAAAAATGCGCTTTTTGCGGTGGAAGCGGCTTCGGCTGCTTCTAGGGCGAGTTGCAAGGCGGATTCAAAGACTTTTCGATCGCTAATATCCTCGACGCTGCCTTCATAGTAGAGTACCTGGCCGTTGGCGTCACACACTGCACGCGCGCTTTCGGAAATCCAAATTACCTTGCCGTCAACGCGGTAAACTTGTGACTCAAACCCCGAAACTTCTCCGAATTCTTCCATCACGCGCATAAACTTGTCGCCCTGCTGAGGATTGACGTAAGCTTGCTGTTTGATGTTGGTGAGATTTGATGTCAATTCTTCGGGAGTGGCGTAGCCATAGATGCGGGCTAAAGCTGGATTTACGCTCAAGAAATGGCCTTCGGGGGTTCTTTGAAAAATGCCTTCGACGGCATTTTCAAAGATGCTACGATATTTTTGTTCTGCTTGACGCAAAGCGCTTTGTGTACGATCGCGCTCGCTGGCTTCGATCGCCAATGATACCAAATCTGCGAGGGAAGCAGCAAAATTTTGTTCTTCTACTGTCCAGTTGCGAGGAGTTCCCACTTGTTCGATACAGATGACTCCGACTGTTTGTCCTCCCAGCCGCACGGGCGCATCTAAGGTTGATGTAGTACCCACTTGTGAAAAGTAAGATTCCACAAATTCTCTGGTTCTCACATCTGAGAGAGCGTCATCGGCTGCGATCGTCCGGTGTTCTTCCAAAGCTTTAAAATAAGCTGGATAGTCTGCTGCTGCGAGTTCGGCACCTTGGGAATGCTGCGGGTTGCTGCGGCTAAATTGGTCGAGACAGTGCAGTTTCGAGCGGCTTTCATCGTACAACCAAGCTCCGGCTCGTTCTGCATCTAGGGTATGAGTAGCTGCTTCGGTAATTTGCCTAAAAGCTACTTGCAAATCGCCTCGATACAGCGCTTTATTTCTTGCCAATTCTACCAAAACCGTATTTTGTTTGAGCAATTGTTTTTGCCTGTGGCGTCGCGCCGATTCGGCTCGCTTCTGTTCGGTAATGTCGCGAGCTACCACAATGACGGATTCTTCGGAAAGGGGTGAAATGCTGGCGGCAAAACAAACTTCGCGGTCGTCAATGGTTAAATTGTACTCGATACTGACAGTTTGTTGAGTATCTAAAGCTGTTCGGATGTGGTTGATAAAATTGTTGGCTGTAGCTTGCGGAAACACCTCTGTGAGTGTTTTGCCTACTAATTCTTCGATGGGTTTGTAGAGCAGAGAAAGATTTGTGGGGGCGATTTTTAAATAGCGACCGCTGGCGTCGAGAACTATAATTAATTCGCTCATGGCTGCAAACAAAGCCCGCAATTCTGCTTCGGCGGCTTCGAGTTCTGCCGTCCGCTCTGCTACTCGCTGTTCTAAACTAGAGTTGGTTTGTTCTAGGGCAACAAAAGACGATCGCAATTGTCTAGCCATTTGATTGAAAGACTGAGCTAGGAGATCGATTTCTTTGATTCCTTGAACTTCGACTTCGCCATTTAATTCTGCGGAAGTGAAGTCGGATGACTCAGACATTTTTGTTAAAGCTTTGGAAGCTTGCAACAATCGGGTAATCGGTTTGACAACCCAGCGAGAGGTAAATATTCCGAGAACGATCGCCAGTACCAAGGCAAAAAAGCACAATAAGATAGTTGTGCGAGTGTTGGCGTTAATTTGCTCCATAAAGTCTGCTTCCGGGATTGCGACTACAATCAGCCAATCGAGGCCGCGGCCGTCTTGCAGGGGAGCAACGGTAATGAATTGACGTTTGCCGTCTATATCGAAGGTAAACTGTCCTTTGCTGTCAATTTGTTCAAAACTACCAAATCGTTGTTGTAAGTATGTGGAAGCCGATCGAATTAGCAAATTTTTGCTCCTAGTCGCCAACAGCCGTTCCTGTCCGTCTTGGCCGGTGACAAAAGGCAATTCGTCTGTGGAACTGGCGACTATTTTCCCGCTGCGTTCGATCGCAAAAACTTGTCCTGACGGGCTAATTTTGATGCTTTTGAGAAAATCGCTGATTTGAGAAAGAGTCAAGTCAATAGCCAATACCCCCTGCAGGTTTCCTGTTTCATTGTAAATAGGCATCACCGGCGTAATCCCCAGAACTGGCGAGGCTGCGAAGGGGTAGATGGGAGACCAAGTGGCTTTTCCTGACTGTTTGGCAGCTTTGTACCACGGTCTAGTACGGGGGTCATAGGGGACGATTTGGATTAGCTCAGTGCGATTTCCTTGGCTATCGAGGCGATAAATTTCGCGGTTTGGAGCGGTTGATTCGTCTCTGATGTATACTAAGTGTTCTGCTTCTCGCTTGAGCAAGACGAATCTGCCCTGTTCGTCGCCGTAGTAGATGGTTGTATTTCGATCGCTCAGCTTGGTCTGGTTCCACAAATAGCGCTCTAAGTTGGGCAAGTCTTCCGGGTCTAAGTTGCCAGAGGCGATCGCAGCAGTATTCATTTGTAGAAATAAATGAGATACATCCCCAAAACTGCGGAAATTTTCTTTGGTTCTGGCTGCGACTTCCAAGCTTAACCTCGTAGCAAGGTCATTGACGGCTTTCTGGCCGTTGCGAAACGACAGCCATCCAGTCACGCCGACTGCTACGGAGATTTGTACCACCAGCGGTATCAACAAGACTAGGCTTAGTGACATCTTGGGCGAGCTTTTCATCACACAACTGCTCAGACTTTTCAATAACATCAATATTCTGACACCTACCGGGTTTGTGTATCGTTTGTCGCTTAAACTGAAATGTTGCACCATTCTCAATAAGCTTTTTATGAACAGGCTTTTCGGCCTATTCTCTCAAAGAGGGAATTTTATTGTGGAACAGGCTTTTCGGTTTGTTAAGCGAGAATGGTACAATATCTCAGTTAAAATCACCCTCGATATAAGTTACAACGTTGTACACACATAGTGAAGTGCAGTTACCGACTGCTCAAAACGGGGCTGAGGTTTCCACCGCTACTCTAAAAACTTGTAATATTAATCATGCCACTACTTGTCTGAATGTGGCGATCGCTCTGCAGACTCCCGATAAAAAAGTCACACGCCGTAAAAAATGCAACTTTAGGCCCGTGTTCCCCATCCTGCTTGTCATCAGTCATTGCCAATTATTCAATTTTTTAATCTAAACTTTTTAATCTAAAATAAGCTCACTTTTTGCGGGTGGGAATTCTCTTCCTTACGCCCGGTTAATAAAAATTTTATTTTCATTTTTTCTACAGTCCCAGGACAAATGTAAATTCTGTGACAATCTGGTGTTAAAAAATTTGCTATTAATAAGATAAGCCGCCAAAATCCAGATCGACTACAAAGAGGATAATTGAAGCATCTGCATTTCATCAACGCCAGCAAAGTAAAGCGTTTTTAGCTTTTTTGGACGATCGACATTTGGGCAAAATAATACTTCTGGAGGATGACATGAACTATACATTTGAAATCCTGGGCGTATCTCCAACTTTAACATTTTTTAACCAGCAGCAGGAATTGCTGCAACAACAGCAGCCGTCAGGTGTAGAATACTTGGCAAACCGAAAGTGCACTCTCGATGCGTTTGTGGCATCCGTAGAGACAGTTTCTCCTCAGCAAGGCTGGGATGTCGATCGAGTTGTAGACACCGTGATTAGTTTCTGGATGAACAACTCTGATAGCATCCAGTATTGGAGACACAGGCTGCAGGATGCCGGCAGCGAAAACTTGTTAGTAGCCAGAGTAGGCGATATCAAGTCTTTGCAAGCTGCATTTGAATCACTGCTGGGCGAATAGGAAAATCGCCAATTGCGAAAAAGTCGATCGACTTTTTCGCTAAAACTGAGATATTGCACCATTCTCAATCATCCTTTCAGGCCGTTGCTCAGAGCAACGGCCCACAATAAAATTGATCTGTTGTGGAACAGGCATCTTGCCTGTTCTTGAGAATAGTGCAAGATGTAAGTAACATCCACTCAACTGTCTCTTTCCAATTTCCAATTGGCAATTCCCAAATATTATGTCTCGTTCCAAAGCCCTGCAATCTTATATTTTTGTCCGCTTGCTTCTGGCACCCCTAATGTTGTGGACAATCACCACAGCAGTATTTTTGCTCTTGCGGGCCACTCCAGGCGACCCCATAGATGCCATTCTCGGCTCACGAGCTCCCGCAGCCGCCAAAGAAGCAATGCGAACCCAACTCGGCCTCGACGCACCCCTGTGGGAGCAATATCTCAACTACATGAAAGACTTATTCAGTCTGAACTTGGGAACATCCATCACCACTCGCGGACAAACCGTGTGGCAAATTATCGGAGATTATTTCCCCGCTACAGTCGAATTAGCAGTTTGTAGCATGGCCATAGCTTTAATTGTCGGCATCAGTATCGGTTCCCTGGCAGCATCCCGCCCCAACACTATTTTCGATGCTGTCGGCCGTTTGTTTGGCATTATCACTTACTCGCTGCCGGCTTTTTGGGCCGGTATGGTTTTGCAATTAATTTTCGCAGTGCAGTTGGGATGGTTTCCCTTGGGAACTCGCTTTCCTGTCACATTCCCCGCCCCCGAAGGCTACACAGGACTATACACTATTGACAGTCTGCTGAGCGCTAACCCTGGTCAGTTTCTCACATCTTTGCATTATTTGGCACTTCCGAGTTTGACCTTGGGGATTCTTTTGAGCGGCATTTTCGAGCGGATTGTCAGAGTGAATCTCAAGCAAACTTTGCAAGCAGATTATGTCGAAGCAGCTAGAGCTAGAGGCATTCCCGAATTCCAGATTTTATGGGCGCACGCTCTGAAAAATGCACTAATTCCGGTGATTACTGTCTTAGGATTGACTTTTGCTGCACTGTTGGGCGGTGCTATTTTAACAGAGGTTACTTTTTCTTGGCCGGGGTTGGCAAATCGCCTTTACGAAGCGATTAGCTTGCGGGATTATCCAACTGTTCAAGGTATTGTGGTGTTTTTTGCGGCAATAGTTGTAATTGCCAGCATTGTAATTGATATTTTGAATGCTTACGTTGACCCGCGAATTCGCTACTAAAAATATCAAGGAAGAAGGGCAACGGATGCGCGACAGTTGCACTAAGCTGTTGTGCATTTAAATTGTATTTTGAGGGCGGGCAGGATGCCCACCCCACAAGAGTGAAAATTTATTTTACCGGGCAATTTAAAGGCGGATTAGCTTATCGGCTTTTTCTACCTGTACTTTCTGTCGGCGCGAGATGTTGCAGCCAGGGGTGGCCCATAAGAAGCAGTTGTCAAAAAGATCGATCGGCTTTTAGAGTGACGACACTTGGCGATTTATGGGCAATACTGGAGAAAATAAAATTATACATTTGAGGAAACGCTGATGAGATTATTGCGAACAATCGCCGCTCTATCGGCTGCCTTGACCCCACTGATGGCTGAAGCTGCCTTTAGCCGTCCCATGCCGGGAACAGCCGATTTTCCCAGAGCCTCAAACCCCCAAGTAAATGTGCCGGTTTGCTTCATCGAAACTCCAGGCGGCACAACTTTTGATTTAGTCAGTTTGTGTGGCAGTAACGCTGCTCCCCAAAACACGAATCCGGTTGCGGGCAATGCTCCTGCAAATAACCCCAATGCAAGCACTCCGCCTCCTCCCCCGAACCCCAACGCCATCACCAGAGATGCTGTCGGCACCCCGATAACTACTCCTACTGGCACGGCAAATCCCAACAATCCCAACAATGTCAATCCGGGAACTTCGCCCGCAGGTACTCCCAATAATCTGACTCCGGGAACTTCGCCAACCACCAATCCCAATAATCTCAATCCGGGAAGTTCACCGAGTACCACTCCCAATAATCCCAATCTGGGAACTTCGCCGAATACCAATCCCAATAATCTCAATCCGGGAAGTTCACCGAGTACCAGCCCCAATAATAGTGCGTCTCCCACGGGTGGAAATGCTGGCGACAGCAACAGCGATTTAGTTCCCAATCGCAATCTCAATCTTCCGAGAGTGCCGCCGAGTTCCTTTGGCCCTGGAGGTGTTGCGCCGACTAGAGATGCGATTGATGGCCCCCGCTAGTAATAGGCGAAGTGTCAATCGATTTTAGATTTTAGATTTTAGATTTTAGATTGACTTGCGCGAGATAAATACGTTCGGCAAGTTTCATCGGATACAGGTTTTTTATTTCTGGACGGATGAATCACGTGGCGGGTATCCTGAATGCTTTCGGTCAGAACTTTCATCACAGAAACCGGGTTTCTCGGAAACGTTCTCTTTTTCAGGGATATTTCAGCCACGAGAAAGCCGGAATATTTATTTGCCTGCATAATATTGATGTTAGGTGCGATCGGCATATTTTGTAGCAGAGTAGCCAAATAAAAGTTAAGCTAAGAACTGGTAGACGCTATCGGCTAAGCACTCTTTTAAAACTGGACAACCAGGTAGAAGCAGTGATAGATAGCTAGCTTTAATCCGTAACAGGATTAGTTATCAGCACAGGTTAAAATTATTACCAGGCGGGTGCTCCCCAGCTCCAAGTTCTCAAGCTAAACCATTCAACAGGCATATTTTTGTTAAGCCTGTGTGGTTGGGAAAGTGCCGGCTGATAACATTAGCAAGACAAAATTAACCCGATTATTCGGAGGCTCTTCATGAGCAAAATATTTGTTTTAATAAATTGGAACAAAATTGCTCTAGACCCGATCCTCTGCGTTGGCGTAGCCCCCGTAGGGGCGGGATTCGCTAACGCACTTGAGGAGGAAATCTAGTGTCAAACTTAGTTCAACGCTTAGAAATAACCGCTCATCCGCAACTAGAAAAATCCCTCGGCTATCGAGGAGATAGTCGCTGGGTAGCTTGGCGCTGGGAGCCCGACATCGACCAACTTATATCCAGCGACGGCAAAACAGTCGGCACTGGCAATAATATGGCTTGGCTGGTGTTTTTGCAGCACGATTTAGTCGATCCTGCCCTACAAGAGTACAACCTCAGCGAGGGCGATCGCTACTGGCTGCTTTTAGACACCGAAACTAGAAATCTCTACGTCGGTGAAGGGAAAACAGTTCAAAGTCTGCTCGAACAGCCGGAAAGTTTAGGTTTATTGGCTTGTCTCGATGGCGGGAATGCCGATCGACAAACTGGTGAAACTTGGCAGCAAACCCTATCTCAACTAACAGCCAAACCAGTTGTTCGCAACCTGACAAATGCCCTGCCTTTCGGTATCGCCGCCGCTTTGATAGGTGCTTTAGGCATCGGAACCGGATTGTGGGTAGTGCCGGCGGTGCAGCAGAAACTAGCCGAAAAAACAGCTTTTGTTTCCCCAATTAGTTCTGGCGCCAACTGCGGGCTTGGCGGTTCCGACGATTTTTCAGCTTATATCGGTTCCTCAAGCGGAAACAAAGAACTTCATTTAATAGGCGTTTACGAAGCTAATGCGGATCACAAGAACCGAGATTTGTCTAAAAGGGCGATCGAAGTCAAAGTAGAACGCCGAAACAAGCCCATAATTCTCGCACTTTCAGCCTACGAACCCGTGCAGTGGAACATTACCGCAGAACCGGGCGCAGTTATCGAAAAAATCATCCTTAACGGATACCACAACCAAACTGTTTCAGGAGTTTCGGGAATTCCAATTGAAGAGCACAGCTACGAAGAAACCGGAAACAATCTCGGCGACTTTATCTACAAGTGGGGCGCTACCGCTGAAAGTAGCAATACTTCTTCCCTCGTGACTAAATTGGAACAGAGAAACAGCACCAGTTTAACTTCTTTTCAAGGATGCTACAGAGGTAAGAACTTTACGATTAAGTAATAATTATTGATTATTTTGGGGTAGGGAAACGGCACTGCCGTCTCCTCAATAGCCATGTTGTCGATGGGTTGTATCAACAGACCACTCGCAAGGGTAATTTCATCATCTAATGCGGTTGATTTTACCCCTTAGCCGAAATCAGGACACGGCAGTGCCGTTTCCCTACAATTAATCGGGCGATGCTTACATCGTCACCAGGACGATTATTTTGGGGCTAGGGAAACGGCATTGCCCATTGGCGTCAACTTAACGTACAACAAATAGTCCGGCTATTGTTGAAACCCCTGCCTCAAAACTAAAGTCCTCTTGCATAGGACTAATGAGTTCTTCAGTCCTCTTTGAGAGGACTTTAGCTATTAGACAGGGAATTCATTCCCTGGCGGACTGCCGGGTGAGCGGGAGGACTTGCGGAGGAAAAGTTTAAGTTGACACGCCTTGGGCATTGCCATCTCCGACCTTGCCTGATGTTAATTCAATGGTGTACATTTTGAACAGTTATTTGACAAGCTTATGTAATGACTGTATCATAAACTATTAACTTTAATTTTTGATTACAAACCATGACAATGCTAACAAATTTAAAATGAAATACTGGTACGAAACCCTCGCAGTAGCACAGCGGATTTTAATTGAATTGGGTAGGCGGCGGCGCAGCTTAGTCTTGTGGAGTATATTTCCAGTTTCTATCTTGCTAATTAACGCTTTAATTTTAAAAGAACGCGCTAATCTCACCACAGCAAAAGCCTTTGAAACTGCTGCACCTGCAAGCTTAGTAGGAGCGGCTTTATTTTTTAGCTGTCTCGGCGGTAGCGTAGCAACAGTAGTAGCAGAGCGAGAACAGCATACCCTCAAACGCTTGTTTATTTCCCCGCTGAGCGGCACTTCCTACTTTTTAGGGATTTTCCTGGCTCACAGTTGCATCGGCATCGGTCAGGTAATTTTAGTATATACGATCGCCTCTTTTTTAGGAGCACAATTTCAAGGCTCTATTCTGTTAGGATGTGCGATTATTCTGCTCAGTATTGTATCTTATGTAGGTGTAGGCTTTATTCTCGGCACCCAGTTTGCGAGGCGCACTGAAGATGTCAACTCCCTAGTAGCCGCTTTCGGCGTTCCTTTATTGATTTTAGGAGGCGCATTCTTACCGACTTCGCTCTTTCCCAAAAGTCTGCTGGATCTCGCCCAGTATAATCCAATTTATCACATGAACGAAGCGCTGATGGGCGTGTGGGCTGACGGCAAAGATTTGGCTGATATTGCAGAACACTTTTGGTATTTATTCATATTTTCTATTGCCATGATTGCAGGTGGATGGCTTTCTTACCGCAGGATGCTGAGAGTAGAAAGAAGACTTTAAAACTATCTCATTATTATGTCGTAATTATTCATCTCTCTCTTCTCTTCCTCTGCGCCCTCTGCGCTCTCTGCGGTTAAATAATTCCGAAAAAATCGTAAATATATAAAATAATACGGAGAATTAAAGCAGTGCTGCAAATAGAAAAGCTAAATAAGTCTTACGGCGAGCGCTCAGTGCTTAAAGATTTAACACTGCACATTCAAGCTGGAGAAATTTACGGTTTGCTCGGGCCAAACGGGGCGGGCAAAACTACAACTATCAATATTTTATGCAATTTGCTAAATGCCGACAGCGGCAAAGTTTCCATCAATGGCGAGCCTGTTTCCGAAGCTACAAAATCCTTAATCGGTGTAGCGCCCCAAGAAAATTTGCTTTACAAAAGCCTTAGCTGCGAAGAAAACCTCAATTTTTTTGCTCAAATTTACGGCTTAGAGCGCAAACAGCGGCGCTATCAAGTAAGACACTGTTTGAAAGCAGTTAATTTGACAGATAGAGCTACAAGCCCTGTGGAAACTTTGAGCGGAGGAATGCAGCGCCGCTTGAATATTGCGGTGGCTTTGGTACACCAGCCTAAATTAGTAATTTTAGATGAACCGACAACGGGTTTAGATATTGAGGCTCGCTATGAAATTTGGGAATTAATTCAGCGCTTGCAGTCGGAAGGAATTACAATTTTGCTGACAACTCACTTGTTGGATGAAGCTGAGCGGCTGTGTCAGAGAATTGGAATTTTAAAGAATGGCAGTATTATAGCTGAGGGCAGTTTGGAAGAGTTGCAAAAACTGATTCCGGCTCAAGAAATTATCGTGGTAAAAACCGACCAAGAAGCTGAAGTCATCGCCCGCGCTAAACAATACAGTTTCATCCCCCGCCGCTACGGTAGCGATTTGGCTTTTTGGCTGCCGGAACGTTTAGAATTAAAAGAAATTATTTTGCTGTTCGACGGGATTTCTATTGATTCAATCGCTCGGTATCCGGTGCGGTTAGAACATATTTATGTAGAAGTAACTAAACAAACTGTATCCTAATCTGCGTCCATCCGCGTACATCCGCCACCATCTGCGGTTAAAGTTCCAGAGTAATTAATACCAATTTTTTATGAGGCCCCGTAGAATCCGATCCCCCCTAGCCCCCCTTAATAAGGGGGGGACAAGATTCTGATCAAAGTCCCCCTTCTTAAGGGGGATTTAGGGGGATCGAAATATGTGCAACTTCACATTAAATTGGTATAACAAGGGCGATGTCTAGATTCTAAAGATATCGTCAACCTTAATGCTGTCTGGCAAAATAGCCAATAAAATTCCGCTAAAACAAATAAACCCTCATACCCACAGCCTCTGAGGGAGGTCTAAATTATGTCCACATGGAAAAGATCCGACTTTTCCGACTTTATGATCCGACTTTTCCGACTGACAGAGGCAGGGGCCCTAAGCAATGATAGAGATAGGGAAAGCCAACCCACGATGTCTAGATTGTAAAGATATCGTAAACCTGGATGTTGTGTTGCGAAATGTTAAATAAAGATAGGCTATAAAAGATATGTCTGTGGTATGATACATTTAGGTTGCATCTAATGTTATAGAAATCCATTCCCCCACGAGGCCAGTGAAAGCCCACTTCATATCAGGACTACCCCGCTCAGGCTCTACTTTACTGGCTGCATTACTACGACAAAATCCCCGCTTTCACGCTGCTATGACTAGCCCAGTCGGGGGATTAGTGGAGAGAATGTTGGAAGCCATGAGCGAAGACAATCAGTTTTCCACGTTTATTTCCCGTGAAAAAGGGGAACGGGCTAACAATTTTACAGCTCGATTGATTTGAGCAATAAGACTAATAAATTCTTCAGTCCTATGCAAGAGGACTTGAGCTTTGAGGCGGGGGTTTCAAGCCCGGCCCGACTTGGATGTAAACAATAAATATAAAGGATTTCAGTAATTATGAACGTACCAAACATGAACAAGCAAATTATTTTCGTAGACTCCTCTGTACAGGATTATCAAAGCCTGATTCAAGGCATCGATCGCGCTCAAATTTTCATTTAAAATGAAAATTTGAGCGCGATCGACCAAATTACTAACGCCTTGGCAGATCAAAAAGATATTGAAGCGATACATATCCTTTCACACGGGGCTCCGGGTATCCTCTATCTCGGTAATACCCAACTGAGTCTCGATACTCTGAGCCTATACGCGAACCAACTGCAACAATGGGGACTAACAGCAAGCCAGATTCTCCTCTATGGGTGTTCCGTTGCGGCGGGAGACGCGGGGGCAGAATTTATCGAAAAATTACACCAACTCACAGGCGCAAACATCGCGGCCAACCCCAACCCCACCGGGAATGCGGCAAAAGGTGGCACCTGGGAACTCTCTCACCAAATTCCCCCCTCCCCAGAAGCACCACACCTCCCTTTCACAGCAAAGGTTCTGGCTTCCTACGCCCACACCCTTGGTATTACCACCCGCCTCTCCCTTGACTCCGCTGCTGCTGAGGGAAATAACTTCTCCAATAATCCCAGAATCTCAGCCGATGGGCGTTATGTGGTGTTTCAGTCTTTTGCCTCCAACCTGGTGACAGGGGACACTAACAACGGGGCTGACATTTTCCTGCGAGATACACAGACGAATACCACCACCCGCCTCTCCCTTGACTCCGCTGCTGCTCAGGGAAATAGCGACTCCAGTAATCCCAGTATCTCACCCGATGGGCGTTATGTGGTGTTTCGGTCTTTTGCCTCCAACCTGGTGACAGGGGACACTAACAATAATGGTGACATTTTCCTGCGAGATACACAGACGAACATCACCACCCGCCTCTCCCTTGACTCCGCTGCTGCTGAGGGAAATAACGGCTCCGGTAATCCCAGTATCTCAGCCGATGGGCGTTATGTGGTGTTTTCCTCTGATGCCTCCAACCTGGTGACAGGGGACACTAACAACAGGGCTGACATTTTCCTGCGAGATACACAGACGAACATCACCACCCGCCTCTCCCTTGACTCCGCTGCTGCTCAGGGAAATAACACCTCCTTTAATCCCAGTATGTCAGCCAATGGGCGTTATGTGGTGTTTGAGTCTAATGCCTCCAACCTGGTGGCAGGGGACACTAACTTTTATACTGACATTTTCCTGCGAGATACACAGACGAACATCACCACCCGCCTCTCCCTTGACTCCGCTGCTGCTCAGGGAAATAGCGACTCCACTAATCCCAGTATCTCACCCGATGGGCGTTATGTGGTGTTTCAGTCTTTTGCCTCCAACCTGGTGGCAGGGGACACTAACTTTACGAATGACATTTTCCTGCGAGATACACAGACGAACATCACCACCCGCCTCTCCCTTGACTCCGCTGCTGCTGAGGGAAATGGCGGCTCCGATCAGCCCAGTATCTCACCCGATGGGCGTTATGTGGTGTTTTACTCTTTTGCCTCCAACCTGGTGACAGGGGACACTAACAGCAGGGCTGACATTTTCCTGCGAGATACACAGACGAACATCACCACCCGCCTCTCCCTTGACTCCGCTGCTGCTGAGGGAAATAGCAACTCCTTTAATCCCAGTATCTCAGCCGATGGGCGTTATGTGGTGTTTGAGTCTGATGCCTCCAACCTGGTGACAGGGGACACTAACAGCTCTCGTGACATTTTCCTGCGCGATCGCTCTCCAACCATCACCCGTGTCACCTCCACTACCCTAGATGGTCTCTATGGTATTGGCCAAACCATTAGCATTACCGCGGAATTTGATGTCCCTGTTACTGTCGTGGGCAAACCTCAACTGCAACTGGAAACCGGAACTACCGACCAATATGCTACCTACAGCAGTGGTACCGGCGGTAAAACCCTCACTTTTAACTATATTGTCCAAGCGGGAGACGAGTCCCTTGACCTAGAATCTCTGACCGTAAATGCCCTCACCCTCAACGGCGGTACGATTCAAGATATTGGGGGACTTAATGCTATATTAACCCTCCCCACCTTGGGTTCAGCCCTATCCCTGGGAGGGAGTAAAGCCTTAGTTATTGATGGTATCGCCCCCACTGTCACGATTAACCAAGGAGGTAGTCAAGCCGACCCGACGGCAAATACCCTGATTAACTACACCGTTGAATTTAGTGAACCGGTGACGGGGTTTGATAAGACGAAAGTTACTCTCAGTGGTACCGCCGGAGCCACTACCACCGAGGTGACAGGAGGTGGTACAACTTACAATGTGGCAATTAGTGGTATGACCCAAGCGGGTACTGCGATTGCTAGTATTAATGCCAATGCGGTTACGGATATAGCTGGGAATCCTAACATAGCAGCCAGTACCAGTACAGATAACCAAGTTACCTTCACTAAAAATACCGCTCCAGTTGTAGCTAGTGCAATTACCGATCGATCAGTTACGGTGAACACAGCATTTAGTTATACAGTACCAACGGGTACATTTACCGATGCTGAAAAAGATCCTTTAACTTACACAGCAACGAAAGAAGATGGAACCGCTTTACCGGCTTGGTTAACATTTAATGCCGCAACAGGCATCTTTGGTGGCACACCTGCAACGGCGGATCTGGGGAATTTGAAGGTAAAAGTCAGTGCTTCTGATGGGAAAGCTGCTACTAGCAATACCTTCATCTTGACGATTACCGATAAACCGAATACTGCTCCTGTCGTAGCTAGTGCAATTACCGATCAATCAGTTACGGTGAACACAGCATTCAATTACACAGTACCAACGGGTACATTTACCGATGCTGAAAAAGATACTTTAACTTACACAGCAACAAAGGAAGACGGAACCGCTTTACCGACTTGGTTAACATTTGACCCCGCAACAGGCATCTTTGGTGGCACACCTGCAACGGCGGATCTGGGGAATTTGAAGGTAAAAGTCAGTGCTTCTGATGGGAAAGCTGCTATCAGCAATACCTTCCTGTTATCGGTATCCGATAAACCGAATACTGCTCCTGTCGTAGCTAGTGCAATTACCGATCGATCAGTTACGGTGAACACAGCATTTAGTTATACAGTACCAACGGGTACATTTACCGATGCTGAAAAAGATCCTTTAACTTACACAGCAACGAAAGAAGATGGAACCGCTTTACCGGCTTGGTTAACATTTAATGCCGCAACAGGCATCTTTGGTGGCACACCTGCAACGGCGGATCTGGGGAATTTGAAGGTAAAAGTCAGTGCTTCTGATGGGAAAGCTGCTACTAGCAATACCTTCATCTTGACGATTACCGATAAACCGAATACTGCTCCTGTCGTAGCTAGTGCAATTACCGATCGATCAGTTACGGTGAACACAGCATTTAGTTATACAGTACCAGCGGGTACATTTACCGATGCTGAAAAAGATACTTTAACTTACACAGCAACAAAGGAAGACGGAACCGCTTTACCGACTTGGTTAACATTTAATGCCGCAACAGGCATCTTTGGTGGCACACCTGCAACGGCGGATCTGGGGAATTTGAAGGTAAAAGTCAGTGCTTCTGATGGGAAAGCTGCTACTAGCAATACCTTCCTCTTGACGATTGCTGATAAACCGAATACTGCTCCTGTCGTAGCTAGTGCAATTACCGATCAATCAGTTACGGTGAACACAGCATTCAATTACACAGTACCAACGGGTACATTTACCGATGCTGAAAAAGATCCTTTAACTTACACCGCAACAAAGGAAGACGGAACCGCTTTACCGGCTTGGTTAACATTTAATGCCGCAACAGGCATCTTTGGTGGCACACCTGCAACGGCGGATCTGGGGAATTTGAAGGTAAAAGTCAGTGCTTCTGATGGGAAAGCTGCTATCAGCAATACCTTCCTGTTATCGGTATCCGATAAACCGAATACTGCTCCTGTCGTAGCTAGTGCAATTACCGATCGATCAGTTACGGTGAACACAGCATTCAATTATACAGTACCAGCGGGTACATTTACCGATGCTGAAAAAGATCCGTTAACTTACACAGCAACAAAGGAAGACGGAACCGCTTTACCGACTTGGTTAACATTTGACCCCGCAACAGGCATCTTTGGTGGCACACCTGCAACGGCGGATCTGGGGAATTTGAAGGTAAAAGTCAGTGCTTCTGATGGGAAAGCCTCAATCAGTGATGTCTTCCAAGTTAATGTCAATACACCCGCACCAACGGTAACACCGACTTCATCGGTAACACCGACTTCATCGGCAACACCGACTTCATCGGCAACACCGACTTCATCGGCAACACCGACTTCATCGGCAACACCGACTTCATCGGGAACACCAAGGGTAATACCAGCACCAACGGTAATACCATCAGTAACACCAACACCAACACCATCAGTAACACCAACACCAACACCATCAGTAACACCAACACCAACACCATCAGTAACACCAACACCGACACCCACGGCGATCGTAATTAACACACCACCATTCAATAATATTGATCGCGGCGAACCAACTAATTTCCCACAAAATCAAGTGGTAGATAACCAATATCTACTGACTGATAATGATGACACCAGTATCCCACAATCAGCCTTTGGTCAACCTATATTCGGGTTATCAGGTAATGATAACTTGACGGGAAGTGGCGATAATGACACCATCTATGGTAACGAAGGCGCTGATACCATTGATGGCGGTAATGGTAACGATAACTTGTTTGGGGGGAAAAAATCTGATCAATTGTCTGGTGGTAATGGGAATGACTTCTTGAGTGCAAATAATGGCAATGATACTCTCACTGGTGGCGAGGGGAATGATCTCTTACGCGGTGGTAAGGACAATGATGTCTTGATTGGTGGAAATGGGGATGATGCATTGTGGGGCGATCGAGGTTTCGATGTACTAACCGGTGGTGCAGGAAAGGATACCTTTGTATTACAACATACTGCTACTAACCCTTCTCAAGCTGATGTGATTACTGACTTCACTTCGGACGATAAAATCAAGTTGATTGGTGCCACTTTCAGTCAACTAACTTTTGAGTCAGTTAATGTCATCTTAGATGGTACAAATGCTGTAGCATCAACGCTGATTAAATCGGGTAATAACTACTTGGGAGTGCTTTATAATCTGAATCCAACGGCTCTTAATAGTAGCTCTTTCTTGTAAGATTGCTGGCGAAGACACTATACGCTAATTCATCACAGGGAGGCTTTCGCCTCCCTGTTTGGCTGTTAGTTTCTGAGCCGAGCTGCGGCGGTGTAGGTAATGATTTCATCAGCGGCAACCAAGAAGCAGATATCCTGGGAGGATGCGAAGGAAATGATACTATTTACGGAGGCCTAGATAACGATACTCTCACTGGGGGCAAAGGCTCCGATTTGCTTGATGGAGGCATGGGCAATGATAGTTTGATTGGCGGTAGCGGCAACGATATCTTTGCCTTAAAAGCGGGTCAAGGATTTGATATCATCGCTGATTTTACCATCGGTCAAGACTTGATTGGATTAAGCGGAGGTTTGAGTTTTGGTCAGTTAGCAATCACTCAAAATACTCAGGGAACTCTCATCAAAAATGTCTTGACAGGAGAGGAGTTAGGTGTGATGATTGGAGTGAGTGCCAATGCGATTACATCGGCTAATTTCCGGTTGATTTAGGAAATCAAGAAAAGTACGATCGCCCATTCGATCCAAAAGGGCGATCGCACTCTATAGCTACTCAAACAGGTTTATTCAGGAATTTTCCCTAACCTTTCCCTCAATCCATCAGCCGATAACTGCGGCAGTTGTTCTACCAACAATGTCAATTCTGCCACAGGCAATGCTAGTAAATTGGTAAGGGCTGTAGGCAGAATATCACCCAATTCATTTTGGTACATTCTCAAGACATTTTCGGCCAATAATCTTACAGCTTGTTCCCGCCCTTCTTCATCAATTGTTAGCATCGATATTGCCAGCAACAACACTGTAAATTCCGCAGCAGGCAACTTGGATATTGGAGATAAAAATACTGTCATTCTCTGGCTTAATTCTCCAAATCTAACTCGCAGAAAATTTTCTAAGATTAAGCGTTGCTGTTCTTGTCTGCCTCGTTCTAGTCCTTGTTCTAGTCCTCGTTCTAGTCCTCGTTCTAGTCCTCGTTCTAGTCCTCGTTCTAGTCCTTCTTCTCTAGCTTGTTGCTGTGCTGCTTGTATTTGTTGTTGAAAAAGTGGTGCAATCGCCATAATTAACTCCCGCTCTTCTGGCTCAGGTTCCTGTTGGGTTTCGACTACTAAATGTGACTGTAGACGATACAATAATTCTAGCGCAATAATCCGTAACGGATCGTCCGTTGCTAAAGCACTCAATTGCCCGATCGCCCTTTGCTGTACTTTCCCTTTCCCCAAAATCCTCAACCACAGGGTTTCTGGGATTTCTGGCAACTGGTGAATCGCCACAATTGCTGCTCGCCAGTGCTCCGGGAAAAAATAGATTCCCTCGATCCAATTCTCAGGGTTTGGTATCCCACCAAAACCCTCCACCAGCGCTTTCGATGCTGTGGGTGTCAAAATCCACATTCGGGGCAACAGATCCTCATCATAGCGAGTATTTTCTCTTCTCGCCTGCCGCTCCAATTCACCTCGCAAATCCCATAACTTACTCATGCAGCTCAAGACTTCGCTGACAGTTACCGGATTGCGAAACGGTTCAAAAATTGCAGTTGTGTCAGCCATTTTTCCCAACAATCCCAGGCTTGATGAGTATTCGGGAATTGCGGTACCTGGAGTGAAATAAACATCGATTTCTCGGACTTCCGAAGTCACATCGCGACCGACCTTAACTGTTCCGATGGGTGAAAGCAGTTCTTCTAGGTATTCTTTAGCAAAGCGATCGTGAATGAATCGCGTCATAGAAATTAGGATGATTTTTGATCTGTTAATCCTAGCATAATGTGCGCGACATAATAAAAGTACGATCGCCCGTTCGATCCAAAAGGGCGATCGCATCAAAACCCAAGAAACCGGGTTTTTTACCGAATCTACAGGCTCTAACGCAGTATTTTCGCAAAAACCCGGTTTCTGACCACCCTAACGAATTTACACTGTCTTAGCCCACTCTATCCAAGTTTCCATCGGGCGGAAACCGACTGATTTGTAAAGCTTTGTCGCCCCCGTCAAACTGTCAGCATCAACGCTGAGTTTAGCTGTGTTTGCACCCGCTGCTTTCAACTTATGCAAACCAGCTAACAGCATCGCTTTTCCTAAACCCATTTTCCGAAACTCGCGCCGCGTACCCAACAATTCAATCCAACCGTCTTTTGTGCCGCTGCGGGGGTTTTTTTGGGGTTTGATTTGACAGTCGCAGAAAGCTGCAAATTTGCGCTCGCCCGAAACAGCAATCAAGTCTAATTCCGGCTGATAATTGGCGTCTTGCATCCAATAACGCACGGTTTCCGCACTTAAATCGTGGTGATTCCAGTGATCGATAAATGATTGGTTGAACATCTCTACCCAAGGTTGGATGTCTTGTTCTCCTGATACGTGTGTCAGTGCAAAATCTGCGGGAAATTCGGGTGTGGGTATGGGTTCGGCGAGGGATCGGGCCATTGTCCAAAAATAGCGATCGACCTCAAAGCCCTGTTTCTCTAATAGCCGCATCTCATCGGTTTTGTCCTCCCGGCTGTAGGTACGCAATTTTGCCGGCAAATTGCGTTCTTTTCCTACTTCGCCCAGCCGCTTTTCTCCCCACTTAATTATGTCTTTTTCTAAACCTTCGCTACGGACATTTGGATGCACGTAAAACCAGAGAGAAGCGTCTATTTCATTCGGGGAATCGGGCATATCTAGGAGTGACAAACCGATCAGTTTGTAATTACCATCTTCCCACAACTGCACGTCACGGGCTTGGTCGAGTTTGGGGGCATCAAGTATTAGCTTGAGTTCAGTTGCAGAGACTTCTTCGCCGAGTCTATCCACTGCTTCGCAAGCATCGATCAAATTTGCGATCGCGCACCAGTCAGTTTCGTCCTTGTAGGAGCGTGTTGTCAGGATATTCATAAAAAACTTGCAATCCGTAATTTCGGACTGTTCCTCTTAGTTGGTATTGGCAAACAAGTACAGTAATTCCGACATTTTGGACAAATGTCAGTAACAGGCACTCCGGCCTGTTCCACAAGAAATAAATGTTCTTGTGGGGCGGGTTCGCGAACCCGCAACTCAACTGTTTTTAGTATTTGAGAATGGTGTCGATAAAACTCAGAAACCTGTTTATATCACCCAGGCTTTCAGGTTTTATCTTATAGCGCAATCATAAAAATTGGTTTGCCTTTTTGGGCTAGTTTTGTATGTGAGTTTATGGTCGGATGTCGATGAGTCGCGCTCTCTTTCGTTACCAAGCTTGGTGCTTAAGTAACTACTATTGTTTGAATAAAGTTTCTACAGCTAAGTAAAGAAGTTGTCACCCCCACTGGGTCGTTGATTTTTACTTTTGCTCTGTTTTACAATAAATCCTTTTTCAGGGATTTTGGGCTCCTCCTGTTACGTCGCCCGATCGGGGGAGGGGAGAAGTTGAACTTATTTAAAAGTTCCCTATTTCAACTATAACCTGAGCTGTTTTTTTTTGCAAGTTGGAAATCGAGGGAATCTTGCTAGTATTAACGAGGCTGGCATTTGATTGCAGGAGCGATCGGCTTTTAACCAGCCGTAACTGTAATTTTTATAACGTTTTCCCCTGAATTGAGGATTTAATTTTATCCAAACGTTAAACTAACGTTAAACTGTTTTTTACAGATTAATAGGAGGTAAATATGCTCGACAACCTCGATTTAGATATTTCCCTGGATAAAGAAACCTATGATGCCAAGATAGAAATTTTAATGCAGCAGTTGCGATCGCTCCAACTGGCCTGCAGAGAAAAAAAATTGCCCGCAATCATCGTCCTCGAAGGTTGGGCCGCCGCCGGTAAAGGCGCGCTGGTCAAAAAAATGGTGGGGTACATGGACCCGCGCGGGTTTGCCGTCCACCCGATTTGGCCGCCGTCAGATGCAGAAAGGGGCTATCCTTTCCTATGGCGGTTTTGGCAGAAACTTCCTGCCCGCGGCAAAATTGGTTTTTTCTACCACAGTTGGTACACTCATGTTTTAGAAGACCGGTTGTTCGATCGAGTCTCCGACGCAGAAGTACCGACAGCCATCAGGCAAATCAACGCCTTCGAGCGGCAGATGGTTGATGACGGCGCCGCAATTGCCAAATTTTGGATTCACCTGAGCAAAAAAGAACTCAAGCATCGGCTCAAAAAACTAGAAGATGACGCATTACAAGCTTGGCGAGTGCGACCCGAAGATTGGAAACAAGCCAAAAAATACGAAGAATACACAACTTTTGCCGAAGAAATGGTAGCCCAAACCGGCACGGGCCCCTCACCTTGGACGCTAGTAGAAGGCGATTGTCAACGGTGGGCGAGAGTCAAAGTTTTAACGCAAATGGCAGCGACAATTACAGAAGCATTGGACAGACTGCCGATGCAATCTGCACCCGTGAAATTGCCACCTCAAGAAAGCTTGCAACCCACCGAACCCGACTTGCTGGCCCAAGTAGATTTAACTCAATCGCTGTCGCCCGACGAATACAAACAGCAACTGCGCGAGGAACAAACCCGTTTTGGCAAACTGCAACAAAGCATCTACGAAGAGGAAATCCCCGTATTAGTGTTGTTTGAAGGTTGGGACGCCGCCGGCAAAGGAGGAGCCATCAAACGCTTGACGGACATCCTAGACCCCCGCAGTTACATCGCTAATGCCTTTGGGGTGCCGACAGACGAAGAAAAAGCGCATCACTACCTCTGGCGGTTCTGGCAGCGGCTGCCAACGGCTGGTAAGATCGGCATTTGCGATCGTAGTTGGTATGGTAGAGTGCTGGTCGAGCGAGTCGAAGGATTTGCCACCGAACCCGAATGGCGCAGAGCTTATCAGGAAATCAACGAATTTGAGGAGCAACTCACCAGTTTCGGTTGTGTCTTAGTTAAATTCTGGCTGCACATCAGTCCTGACGAGCAACTAAAGCGGTTTACAGAGCGGCAAAACAATCCATTTAAACAATACAAACTCACCGAAGAAGATTGGCGGAATCGGGAAAAGTGGAATTATTATGAAGTAGCGGTGAATCAAATGATTCAGCGCACCAGCACGCCGGCTGCTCCCTGGACGCTAATTGCGGCCAATAACAAGTATTATGCTCGTGTTAAAGTAATTCAAACGGTAACGCAGGCAATTCGGAATCAACTGAAGCGCCGATAAATTGGGATTGGTGAATCGGTAACAGGTAATGGGGAAAAAAGTAGGCAGAACAAAGCAGGCTTGAATTGTCAATTCCACCTGGGGCGTGTTCGATCCATTACCAATTACCAATCAACCATTACCAGTTATCAATTACCAATTAACTGTCAGCAATCTGTGACTGGAAGTAGCGGGCTTACACCCTGCAACCAATAGTTGATAGCTGACCGGAATCGAGCATCAGGATAAATGCGATCGGACTGCGTTATTCGCGAAAGTTAAAAACCCACCGATGCCCGTATTTCCTCCCGCAGCTAAATTCGCGCTCGTTTCCACACTTCCGTACTAATTTATGAAGACACAGAATATTGCAAGATGCCAGAACTGTTAGCTCGCATTCTATTTCTATTCCTCCTGTTCTCACTGATCAAATCGTGGTGGGATCAATCAGGAGGTAAAGACAATCCGTTATTAGACCGACTGCGCGTTTTGCTGCTGATCAGCCTTTTGTTCCTGGCTTTTTTTGCGCCAGACACACCAGTTGGAGCAGCGATTTTCGGGCTCATAGCCTTCTTCTTTAAGCCGTTGGGTTTTTCCATCACTCTGCTGGTGATTGCGTCGGCGCTGATCACGAACGGGGGCATCCGCAACCCGGCGCCGAGAATGATCCTGGCAGCCCTGCTAGTTTTGATCCTTTCGAGTATGCCAGTTGTCGCTTACTGGTTCGCCGACCAAGCAGAACGGGACGCCGCTGCTGCCGTCCGCACAGCTTGCTGCGATGAAACTGCAGCGGCGATAGTTCTCCTAGGCAAGGGAACCACTCAGCCTCACATCCCCAACCGAGTAGCGATTCAACTGACAGATACAGGTAATCGCCTGCCCTATGCTGCCGTTTTGTACCGCCAAAAAGTGGCACCGATGGTCATCGTTACCGCTGGCCCCAGACCAGAGTTGGAGGGTTATGTTGGGGAAGCGAAGGATATCGAGACTTTGCTGGCAAACAACATGGGCGTGCCGCGCAGCAGTATCGTTCTCGACGATAACGGCAGCAACATACGCACCAGCGCCGAAGAAGTGAGAAAGATACTCGACAGCCGTGGCGCCCCGCGCAAAGTAATCCTGGTAACATCTGCGATTCAGATGCGCCGTGCCAGCCTCGCTTTTGCGAATATGGGAATCCAGGTGATTCCTAGGGCTACCGACTTCTACACTTTTCAACCCACGGCAGGAGGGAAATCCAGACTCCGCTTAGACGCGGGAGATTTTCTGCCTAGTGCAGAAGCTTTGGTAACTACGACACGAGTATTCGATGAATATTTCGGGTCTTTCTATTACTATTTGCGTGGCTGGCAGGCTCCCAGGGCCTAAAGTGGCAAGTTGCTGGTGTTTTTCTTAGGCAACAGCGACTGCTCCCCAGATTGGTTTAACATCTGATGAGAATGAGACCTTTGTGGGGAGCTGTATTTTTTTCTCATTCCGGCGGGATCGCCGACAATCAAGTTTGCCATGAATGCAAACAATACCCAAAAGATAACTGGCTCCCACTCGGATTTTTTGGGCGGTGCTTCTGGGGTTGTTACAGATTCGACGTTGACTTTGATATCTAGTTTGCCTTCAATTTCTTTGCCTTTGAGAACTCCCTCCTTGCACACACCCTTAAAAATCATGGGAGCGGGCTTTGGTGCTTCAGCTTTCGGTTCGTCTGCCATTTTTTTATCCTGGTTTTGGTGAATCCGGTTGGATAGTACATTCTTAAAGGTTCGGGGGTTTTCCGGACAGGATTTCGCGAACTCTGAAAGAATTAAGTTAAATATGCACCCCGCCCCTTGCTGGGGCTTAAACATAAGAATCTGAAGGCATTTCCAGCTAGTGCTGGTTTGTTTTAGATAGCAGCCTTGCCTTGAAGCTGCTACTTATATATCCGGGTGAAAGGGAGATTTTTATGCAAAGTACAGGTTTTTTATGAAAAATTTATTTGCTCCCGGCGGACAGAAACGTCAACTAAATCAAAAGGAGTCCCGCGCTCTACCTGTACCCAGGTGAGCGTCGGGAGGAATTTGCGTGAGTGAAGAGAACCGCCCCGAACTAAACCAACGACTTTAGGTGTTGGAAGGCGAGGGGCGGTCGATGAGCGAACAAATTATTTTGCTACACCACTTGCTTTTTGTATGTTCACGAGATTGAATTTTGTCATAGTTCGTGAAAGTAATGCCTCAAATAATCACCGCCAAGCTAAAACTAAACCTGAATGCCGAGCAAAAAGCTTTGGTATCTCAGACTACCTTGGCTTATCGCGATGCCTTGAATCATACTTCACAAGTTGCTTTTGATGCGAACAAAACCAGCAATGGTGCTAAGTTACAAAAGGCTGTCTACAATGAATTGCGAGTTCGATTTGGACTTGGCGCTCAGATGGCTTGCAATGTACCGAGACAAGTTTCGGCAACGTATAAAACTCTCTGGACTAAGGTAAAACAATCTAACGATGCTATCGCTAAAGGGTACACCAAGAAACGGTACAAAGGACTAGACCAACCCCCTAAGTATATCTCTCGAACCTGTACCTTGAATTATCAGCGTGACTACTCGTTTAAATCCGAGCAGAAGGTGAGTATTATTACCCTGACTGGTCGAATAGTAGTCTCGTATGATGGCTACAACAAGCATCTGGATTTCATTGCGAATGGTTCCAAAGTTGGAGCAGCTAAAATTGTCTATCAGCGTTCCTCTAAGGTTTACTATTTGATGGTAAGTATTGAGGTAGAAACCCCTGAACTCGACCCACTGAAAATAACTAGAGTTTCTGGCGTTGACGTGGGGATGCGCTACTTAGCCGTAGAAACAGACTTACAAAACAAGTCTAATTTCTACTCAGGTTCAGAAGCTAGACATAAAGCCAACCGCTATCATAAAGCTAGACAAACTCTTCAGCGTAAAGACACTCGTTCGGCAAAGCGCAGACTAATTGCTTTGTCGGGAAGAGAAAGACGGTTTATCGCTGACGTGAACCACCAAATCAGCAAGGATATTGCAAAGCCTAATACTTTAATTGGACTGGAAAACCTAACCGGAATTCGGGATAGAACCAAGTCCAAGTCTGGTAAAAAGGTTAGCAAAAAACAGCGAAAAGCTAATCGAAACAAAGCTAAATGGTCGTTTGCCGAACTGCACGGCTATATTGACTACAAAGCTAATTTGAACGGCTCTTTAGCTACTAAAGTTCCAGCTAATTATACCTCGCAAAGCTGTCCAAAATGTGGACACACTTCGGCCGGCAATAGACCTAAAAAAGGACTATTGTTTCGTTGCGAGTGTTGCGGGCATGAGCTTCATGCTGATTTGGTGGGTGCGCGAAATATTGCCATGAGAACGTTGCTCGTTCGGCAGGACTGGACGAGTACGGGGAGCTTGTCAGCATCCCCTAATGTGTCGGGCGGTGAAACTAAAGCTGAGATTCTGCAAAGGTTCTCGGAATTGCGGTGGAGTTCAGATACAAGCCCACATCTCCGGCGGTACTCCGCTTGATGCTGGGTAGTTGACTAGCCTGAAGTTCGAGCTTGGTTGAGATCCCCGAAGAAACCCAGTTTCTTCCCGGAGCGGCCCCAAGTGACGCAATTCGGTTAATAAACGGGGTTTCTGGCTCAATATCGCGCCAGGAATGGCAATCTAAAATTTAAAATGATCGAAATAATCGAGAGTGAAAATATCCACCAGCCAACTATCTTCCTTGGAACCGGAACAACTGGCAGTTTGGGCAAAAGAGGCAATTAATCGCAGTAAATCGGGTCAAATCCCTGCGTACATACCTCTCATAGCGCAAGCCGACAGACAAGGGTTTGCCGTGCAAATTCGGGCAATTGACGCGCAAATTGTGAGCTGGGGTAGCATTGCTCACACATTCCCGCTGATGAGTGTAGTCAAGCCTTTTGTGCTGCTTTATTTGCTGTGCGAATTGGGCGAAAAAACGGTTTTTGACTGCGTTGGGTGTGAGCCTTCGGAACTGCCTTTCAATTCTTTAACTCAACTCGAAATAGACCAAGGGAAGCCGAGAAACCCGATGATTAATAGCGGGGCGATCGCCCTAGCGTCTTTGATTCCCGGTCAAAATGCTGTGTCCCGCTGTCAAAACTTGCGAACTTGGCTGAATCAACAGGCAAACAGTCAGTTATTTGTTGACGAGTTAATGCTCGATTCAGTGAAGAAAAATCCGAATCAAAACAATTGGAATCTCGCCTTGAAAATGGTAGAATCGGGTTACATTCAAAATCCCGAAATTGCTTTAGAAACCTACAATCGCATCTGCTGTTTGTCGGGAACTGTGGAGGATTTAGCTAAGCTGGGGATGGTTTTGGTAAATAGCGGCGATCGAGCAATGGGGGAAAACTGCCGTAGTGTCAAAGCGCTGATGGCAACTTGCGGTTTGTATGAAGCATCGGGCCGTTTTGCGCTGCGGGTGGGGTTGCCGGCCAAGTCGGGAGTTAGCGGGGCTTTGGTGTCGGTAATTCCGGGCCAGGGGGCGATCGGCTTTTACAGTCCGCCCCTGGATAAAGACGGAAATTCTATCGGTGGCTTATTTCTGTTAGAAAAAATAGCTAAAACTTTGCGGCTAAGCGTATTTGATTAGATTGGTCAGTAAGCTATACTACATTTAATTTTCACTTTTAGGGCAGGCAAGATGCCCACCCCACAAGATTTTTACTAACATAACTATCCCAATTAAATGCGCGACAGCTTAGTCCGCAGTCATTAGGAACGGGGAATTGGGAATTGGGAATGTCTAATGGGGAATTGGGAAAAAGGTAATTTTCCCAACTGACAACTGACAACTGACAACTGACAACTGACTAATGTTTTTCGCCCAAAATAGCATAAACCACAGTCTCTTCTTTTTTGCCGCGCAATTGAATCGATCCTACTTTTTTGCCTTCGTAGCGATCGCGCACATAAGCAAAAGTCCTCGCCGTCACCAACAAATTAAAAGGACTGTCAGAAACAATTTCCTTATTCATCGCCTCCAATCTAGCAGCAATGTTGACAGCATCGCCGATCACAGAATAATTCAAACGCCGGGAACCGCCCACGCTACCAGCAACTAACTGTCCGGTATGCAAACCGATGCCAAACTTAATTAAAGGTTTGCGTTCACTTCTAAGCTGCTGATTCAGTTGGTGCAGCCGTTCGTGCATCGCAATACAAGCCGCAACTGCATTCAAAGCATCTTGTTGAATTTCTGCATATTCGCTATGGCAAAAAGGCACTCCAAAAACTGCCATAATTGCATCACCGATGTATTTATCTACAACGCCACCGTGATCCATAATACAGTTAGTCATCGCTTCCAAATAATTGTTCAGCCAGGTGAGCAAATCCCGCGGTGGCATTTTTTCTGAAATTGAAGTAAAACTACGAATATCCATAAACAGCACCGTTGCTGTAAGTTCTTGAGGTTCGAGTTCTCCCTGTTCAAATATCTCAGCTTTGCGTTGCCAAATAAGCTGAGCAGTCTCTGGATCGACGTGCTTTTCAAATAACCTCATCAACTGCTGCTTTTCGTACTGTTCCCGAAGTTGCAAAGCAGTGCTAGATAAAATGAGAGTGCCGATAGGTGCGGCAATCGGAACCCACCAAAAAAAGAAGCCAAATAACAAAGCGGCAGCCCCAATCCAAATTATAGGCAAACCGAGAGCGATCGCAATTCTCTCTTTAACACCTCGGTTGCCCAGAACCAAAGCGGTAAGCGGGCCAATACCCAACAATAACAAAATTTCTACGAGTACCGGCAGCCGCTGGAGCAAGCGTTGATTGAGCAAATTGTCAATCAACGCTGCATATAAATAAACCCCAGCCGTAGTCTTGTTGAGAGGTGAAGATATCGGATCGAAACCGGTAGCAACTATGCCCACTAAAACTAACTTATTAGTCAGAGAATCTGCTGGAATTCTACCTTCTACGACATCAACAAAAGCATAGGTAGGTAGATTTTCTGTTTTCCCTGGCCAGTTAACCCAGACTTTTTTTGGCTGCTTATTTTTGGACTGTGGGAGCAATACTGGATCTTGGGGATTAGCAGCATTGTACCTGTGAGTCATTGCTAAACCGAAATTAGGAATCCCGTTGAGAAAGATTTTTGACTCGCGGCTAATACCGTCGCTATCGGGTTCCTGGCCGATGTGGCCGACACCTGCGGCGGCTGCTTTTAAAGATGCTACGGGTTCTTCTTTGGTGGTTTTAGCGAGTACAACTTTGCCGTTGGTGGCGATTGCAGCGGCTAAAATATCATCTTTCGGACTTGGATCGAGGAAAAGAATGTCAAAACCAACGGCTGTGGGGGGAGATTTTTTCAGTGCTTCTAGCAGTTGGGCGTAGCGGTTGCGAGGCCAAGGAAATTGACCGTATTCTTGCAAGGAATGCCGTTCGATCGCAATTACCGCAATTCTCTGATCCCATCCGGGATTTGGCAAAATTCCCGATTCTCGAATTTGAAATAGGGTTTTGTACCCCAAATATTCAAGGGGTTTCCACATTCCCACTTGCAGCATGGCTACAGACAGTATACCTACTAATCCCCCTGTGATCCAGGGAGGATTTGTGGTTATATGTTGCTGCAGGCCGAGCAGTTTATTTTGTTTGAGATGATCGATCCATTTTTTGAACTTCATGCAATTAATTTGACGCAATCATTGACATTCGAGTCACAATTTCGAGAGGAGTGGGAGTCAATCGATTTTAGATTTTAGATTTTAGATTTTAGATTGACTTGCGCGAGATAAATTCGGGGGCTCCTTTATCGGATACAGGTTTTTTATTTTTGGACGGATGAATCACGTGGCGGGTATCCTGGATGCGGGAATTGTCATGAAGTTTTACAATAACGTAAGGGCGAAGGGTGGGGGCAAAATATCTTTATTTTGACTACCGAGATTCATGGCAAAATGCTTCGCACCTACACAAAATAATCAACCCTGATACGACTTAGGATCTAACTCACATCTTGCACCATTGTCAAGAACAGGCTTTTTCGTGGGGTCGGGCGGGTTTATAGAACCTATTTGCAAGCTTTAAGGCTGTTGGCGAACCCGCCCCTAGGGCTTATTGAGAATGGTGCAACATCTTAGATATAATTCAAGTCCTCAGAGACGGCCCGCGTAGATTACTCGCGACGATAGGTTGTTTAGCGAACTGCGAAGCTGTAATGCCTTTCTGTGACTGACGGGCCTCGCACTACGATTTCGAGGCGGCGGCTTGGAGGTAAAATTCCTTGGATCTTGAAGTTGCCTTTTCGATCGATCTTAATTTCTTCGTTGTTGACATAAACTGTGTCGATCGGGTTAATTTGACCGCTGAGGCGATAGATATTGCCGCTGACTCTCAATAAACTGCGGACTTTGAGTTTAGCTAGGCGAGGGCTGGCTGAGGGCGCCACGGGGGAGGTTTGAGGGAAAATTGTCGTGGAGTTGCCACTGTTGACAATTACTTCCGAGTCGGCGCTGCCGGATACTACGACGGCACCTTCAATAGTTTCGACTGCGGTTTTGCCACCGCCGACGCTGACGCCAAAGGATGTGCCGCGGACTCCGGCAACGCCTTCTGGGGTTTCAACCCTGATTGGGGCGGTTCTGGCAGAACGGGTTTGTTGGGCAATTTGACTGGATTTGCCGAGTCCGCTGAAGGTATTGAGGGCGGCTATTTGGTTCGGCGGGATAATTGTTGAGGTGGTGGCTGCGGGAGTTGCAGCAGCAGTTTTGCCGATCGACAACCTGACTCGCCCCCTGCTGACAAAAATGGCTGTGCTTTTTTCGCCGCCTGCACGGCTTGACAAATCGGATATTCTGAGTGTGGTTTTTTCGGCAACTTCCACGGTGCCGATGTTGTTGTCGATGCCTAAACGGGCTGTGGAATTGGGGCCGGTGATGATTTCGTCTCCGGGGGCGAGTAGCCGATCGCCCACGACCGCTGGCCGGCCTTTAAAGCTTACTGTACCGCGGATTTCTTCTATTTCGAGCGATCGCGCGGCCGCTGTTCCCTGGGCGTTTATCGTGTCTGCTGGGGATGGATTCGCCGCCACGGTTGCCGGATTTGTTGGAGATTTTGAGGCGGTTGGCAATGCTGGCGGTCGATCGACTGAGACAATTTTAGTAGGGTTCGAGGGCTGTTTGGGGGATGGAGAGGGCGGACTGGCGATCGTCCCGCGAAAGGGCGACAGACTCGCCAGCACAGCCAAGGACAAACTTAGGAGCGGAATTTTGGTCGATCGCCCACACGTAAACATTTTATTCATAATTTCAATTTTGTCATATTGAAGTTCCTCGACTTCCTTTCCTCTATCAGACGGCATACATCCGGAAATCGTTCCATTTTTTATGCCGTAACACAGCAGTAAAAATAAACTTTATCAGCCTGAAAGTTTAGCATTAAAACTTTTTTTATGTTCATATTTTAGTAAACTGTTACAACATGGCACTTTACTAAAATATGAGCTTAGGGAAAATTAGCAAACCCTAGTCAAAGTGCTTGGCAGCATCTACTTTAGCCGTTTTCAACGTGAGAGAGGGGAGATTTATATATAGCAAAGATAAAATTAATTACTGCTTGTGAATGCCTTTTGGCTTCTGCCGGAAGGATGACTAATTGGGGATAAATTCTGTAGTTGTGGCAATTAATAAAAAGATGGTTTTTGCGAAGCGATAAAAAATAATTATCTAAGTGGTGAACAGCCTCTGACAGTGGAGCTTGCCGCTGTGGAACATTATGAAGCAAACCCAAGCGAATCAGGGTAGACGATCGACCAACTCCGACTAGAATACCGTCTTTTAGGGAAAGTTGGTGGAAATTTCGATGGAAAATCATCGGGAGCGATCGCCTGCTGGCGTTGCTGTTGAGAAGTAGACGCCAAACTGTAAAATAAACGGTTGTATATAGGTTATATAGAGCAGGAGAACAATTTCAGTGGCAATAGAAGTAGGTCAGAGAGTGAAGGTGCGCCGTCTCAGAGATCGGATACCTGCAAATATGGTGGGCAAGATAAAGGAGAATCCAGTAGGCACTGTTGACGGATTCAGAATGGTTGACGGTAGCGGAGTAGGTGTGGTTGTCAAGTTTGACGGTTTTGCGACTTGGTTTTTTGAAGATGAGCTAGAACCCGTTTAACAGATGTAGAAGGAAGAGGGGGCACGACACGGATTCGGACACGGATACACGGATTGAATTTAACTGTGTTTCCTTTCGTCTCCTACTCTCCCCCTCTCCCACTCTCCCACTCGCCGACTCTCCTCTTCCTTCACTCTCCCCCTCCCCCACTCTGGCTGAAGGTTGCGCTTAAATGTTAAAGAGTAAGCTTTGGCAGTGAGAACAGAAAATGGCTTTGATTTTGACATTTTTGGGCAAAGGCGGCACTGGCCGCAGTACGATCGCGATCGCAACAGCTAAAAAATACGCGGCTCAAGGCAAGCGAGTTCTGCTGCTCGGCCAAGATCCGGGCCCTGCATTGGGTATTCTGCTAGGGACTCCCCTGACTCTCAACCCCCAGGAAATCGCCCCCAACCTCAAAGCAGTTCAGGTGCAAAGCGCGCCACTGCTAGAACGCAGGTGGGACGAAATTAAACAACTAGAAGCTCAATATGTCCGCACTCCGTTTTTCAAGCAGATTTACGGTCAAGAATTAGGAGTTTTACCGGGAATGGACAGCGCGCTGGCGTTGAACGAACTTCGGGAATACGACGACAGCAAACAATACGATGTAATTGTTTATGACGGCAATGGTGGCATGGATACGCTACGGATGCTGGGAATGCCGGAAATTCTGAGTTGGTACATCCGCAGGTTCCGTCAAGCTTTGGTAGATTCGGATTTGGGTAAAGCGCTTTCACCTTTTATTCAACCGGTTGTGAGTACCGTGTTGACGGTGGATATGTCGGGAGACAATGCTTTTCAATCTACTAAGCAAGTCGATAATCTTTTGGATAAGGGTAAGGAAGCGCTGGCAGATCCGAACCGCACGGCGGCTTTTTTGGTGACGACTGGGGATGCAAGCGCGATCGCAACTGCCCGCTATCTTTGGGGAAGTTCTCAACAAGTTAGTTTGACTGTGGGCGGTGTCATTGTTAATCAAGCACCGGTTACAGAAGCTATTACTGCCGAGTTTGATCCTTTGACGGCTGTTTCGGTTCCGGCGCACAGTGACAATAATTGGCAGTCGCTAATTGATGCTTTGCCAGATTTTTCGGAGGCCGCAAAAGCTCCTAAACCGATTAACATCAACATTGCACAGCGTCAAGTTAGTTTGTTTTTGCCTGGGTTTGACAAGAAAGAAATTAAATTGATTCAATCGGGGCCGGAAGTGACGATCGAAGCGGGCGATCAGCGGCGCAATATTTTGCTGCCTCCGGCGCTAACTGGAAAGTCTGTTACTGGTGCTAAGTTCCTGAATGGTTACTTGATTATTTCTTTTTAGGGTAAGGAAGAAGGCACGACACGGATTTTGACACGGATACACGGATGAATTATCGAGTTTTCTAATATCATGTCTCGTTGATTCGCGATCGTATAATTTGCGATGTGGTAGGGGCGGGTTCCACCAACCATAATCGCCCCAAACAAACAATCTCGAAAACCCGCCCTCTCCCCACGATAAATCGAAATGTACATTCAGATTGACCGTGGGGCGGGGGCGGGTTTATTTATCCTTTCAATTCTTCCCGATATGGTTGGTGAAACCCGCCCCTACAGCTTAACTTTTACCGTTTCCATTGCCGCCAGTCGTTTGCAAAACCCGCTTAGCTAAAGGTTCCGGCACTTCTTGCAGTCGATCGAACTCCCAATTAAAAAATCCTACTCCCATTGTCTGCGATCGCAATTCTACGATCAAATTCTGCATTTCGGCGATCGGCAAATAAGCAGAAACTGCATCCCATCCCTTCCAGTCTTTTTTACCTTCGTAGCCGAGAATTTGGCCCCGGTGTCCGCTGACCAACTGCAACACCTTTGATGTACACTCGTTCGGAGCGCAAATTTCAACTTTGGCAATCGGCTCCAGCAAGGCCGGTTCGCACTTGGCCATTCCCTCCTGCATCGCCAAACGCGCTGCTTGCTTGAAAGCTTGTTCGGAACTGTCAACGGTATGGTAGGAACCGTTCGTCAGCGTCACCGCTACGTCTACCACGGGGAAACCCAGCGGGCCGCGATCCAAATACTCGCGCACTCCGACTTCAACGCCGGGAATGTACTGTTTTGGGACGACTCCGCCGACTATTTTGTCGCTAAAGGTGAAACCTTCTCCGCGAGGCTGCGGTTGAATGTCGAGGTACACGTCGCCGAATTGTCCGTGCCCGCCGCTTTGGTGTTTGTAGCGCCCGTGGATGGAAGATGCTGGTTTGCGGATGGTTTCTTTGTACGGCACTTGCGGTAAGTGAGTTACCATCGGCAAGTTATACTTACGGCGCAACCTGTCTAGGGCTACTTTCAGGTGGATTTCGCCTTGACCCCAAAGTATAATTTCGTGAGTGTCGCCGTGCTGTTCCCAGACTAAAGATGGGTCTTCTTCTAGTAATTTAGCTAAAGCGGAGCTCAGCTTAACTTCATCGTTGCGCTTTTCTGGGACGATCGCCAGTGCGTAGACAGGGGAGATAATTTCGGCTTTTGGCAATAATTCCTCCGAACCCAGCGTATCGCCTGTTTTCAAGCCTTCTAGCCTTCCCACAGCCACAATTTCCCCGGCGCTGACAGACTGCAAACTTTGCGTTTGCTGGCCGGTCAAGCGGTACAAACCGTTAACTCGAACGCCGTTCAAATTTGCTCCATCTGTCAGCGTCCCCCGCCACATTCTCACTAACGATAGTTTGCCTCCCTGCGGCGTGTAATAGGTTTTGAGGATTTGAGCGAGAACTTTGTTTTCACTTTGTATAATGCCGCGGCGATCGGCTGTTGTTTCCGGTGTCGGCGCTTCCCTCAGCAAAGCTTCCAGCAGAGGCCGCACGCCGAAATCTTGTTCGGCGATGCCGATGAATACTGGCACAATTAAATCTGCGCCTAATTCCATCTTTAAATCGCGGGTAATTTCTTCGGCGTCGGGATTGATTTCTTCGAGCAATTCTTCGAGTAAATGGTCGTCAAAATTCGCCAATTCTTCGAGCATTTGCTGCCGCGCTGCGCTTTCTTGTGCTTTGAGGTGTTCTGGAAGCGGGACGGGATCTGCGGCGGCGCCCGGATGGTAGTGGTAAGCTTGTTCGGTTACTAAGTCGATAAAACCGATGATTTGTTCGTTTTTGCCGATCGGATATTGGTGAGGTACGATCGGTCTACTGGAAACGGATTTGAGCGCGTCGATCACCTCGGTGAAGTTGGTGCCACAAGTAGTTTCGTCTGTGTAAGCTCGATCGATCTTGTTGATGAAAACTAGGTGGGGAATTTCCCAATCGTCGAGAAATTTAAACAGGGGTGCGAGGGTTAAAGTGCGATCGGCAACGGGTTCGCAAACAATTATTGCCGCATCCACACCGATGAGTGCATTGTAAGTTTCTTGGACAAATTCTACCGAGCCCGGACAGTCGAGAAATGTGAAGCGGACGCCTTGATATTCAGCGGTGGCGGCGTTTACTTCTACGCTCATTTTGCGATCGCGCGCTTCCGGCGAACTATCACCTATTGTGTTGCCATCTTTGACATTTCCTTTGCGGGTAATTGTCCCTGTCACCGATAGCAAACTTTCCAGCAGTGCGGTTTTACCGCTTAAATAAGGGCCAACAATTGCAACGTTTCGCGTGGCCCCAAGGACTTTGTGGTTCATAATAGCCTCCAACAGAAAACTTGTTTTCTATTGCTCTTGGTGCAATCAGTTCTATACCATTTTCTAGACTTTTTCTAGGTTAATTTTTATTGCAGTTTCGAGCAACTTTAGATTTTGGTATGATTCTATACTTTTGACGGTAGCGTGTTTTGAGTGACGCAAACACAAATTGTAGTTTTTCTTAATATTTGGATTTTTTAACCGCAGAGAACGCAGAGAACGCAGAGGAAGAGAAGAGAGAGACTAATAATTCCGATGAAGAGCGGGTTTGATATCACTCTTCCTCTGTCTCGATTGGTCTAATTTCTGAGCAGTCGCAAACCGCTTAATGTGACTATTACTGTAGACCCTTCATGACCGATTACGCCTAAAGGCATGGTGATGTTTCCGAGAAAATTGGCAGCCAGTAACAGTATAATGCAACTGAGTGCAAAAACTATGTTTTGTTTGACAATTTTTTGAGCGCGGCGGCCTAAACTAATTGCTTTAGCTAGTTGCTCTAATTTATCTGCCATTAATACGATATCAGCAGTTTCTAAAGCAACGTCGCTGCCGGAAATTCCCATCGCAATGCCCACGGAAGCTTGAGCGAGGGCGGGGGCGTCGTTGATGCCGTCTCCTACCATTGCTACAGTTTGATACTGGGTTTGCAGTTGTTTTATTGCCTGCACTTTGTCTTCTGGCAAAAGTTCGGCGTACACTTCTTTGATGCCTAATTGGCGGGCGATGTGTTGAGCTGTTTGCTCGTTGTCGCCGCTTAGCATAATTATATGTTCTACGCCTAATTTTTGCAAGTGTTTTACTGTTGCTGCTGCTTCGGGGCGGATGGTATCTGCTACTGCAATGATTCCTAAAAGTTGCTCGCCTTTTGCCACCCAAACAACTGTTTTACCTTCGGCTTGTAACTGCAGGCTGATTTGAGTCAATTCGGAGGTTGCTTCGAGAAATTCGGCTTTACCAATGGCTATGATTTGATTGTTGACTTTGCCGATAATTCCTTGACCGATTTTTGCTTGTACGTCGGTAGCGGTTGACAATTGTAACTGTTGCTGCTGGGCGGCGCTGACAATTGCATGGGCGATCGCGTGTTCGGAATGAGCTTCTAGGGCTGCTGCTAATTGCAGAACTTCTGTTTCAGTATATCCGGCTGCTGGTACAATTTGGATAACTTCGGGTTTTCCCGTGGTGAGTGTTCCGGTTTTGTCAAAGGCGATCGCCCTGACTTTACCAATCATCTCTAATTGCGCGCCACTTTTAAACAAAATTCCCTGTCTCGCCCCGTTAGCAATTCCTGAAAGCAGCGCGGGCATAATCGAAGCCATCAGCGCGCAGGGGGACGCGACTACTAGGAAAATCAGCGCCCGATAGATTGTCTCTTCCCAATTCCAGCCCAAAACAAAGGGCGGCAAAGTTGCCAGCAGCAAGCCTAAACCGACAATTAATTTAGCATAACCGCGCTCGAATTTTTCCACAAACATTTGAGAAGGTGGCGCTGCTGTTTGCGCTTCTTGAACCAGCCGAATCACTCGCTGAATCAAGCTGCTTTCTGGAGTTTTATGCACTTCGAGTTTCAGCGCGCCGACACCGTTGATTGTACCTGCATAGACTTCATCGCCGCTGGTTTTTTCCACGGGCATCGATTCGCCGGTAATTGAGGCTTGGTCGATCGCACTGTGGCCTTCAATAATTATCGCATCTGTGGGGATGATTTCTCCGGGCTTGACTAAAATGCGATCGCCAATTTCCAATTTGTCGATCGCAACGAACCGTTCCCCGCCGTACATTACCACTCTAGCAGTATCCGCAGTCAAACTCATCAAACTGCGGATGCTGCGTTCAGTCCGCTGCATAGCATAACCTTCAAGGGCGCCGCTAATTGCAAAGATTAAAATCAACACCGCACCGTCAACAATTAAATGATATTCTTGCCGCCACAGCCCCAAACCTGCCGCGCCCAAAGCAGCGACAATCATTAACAAATCTACATCTAATTCGCGTTCTTGAAAAAGGGTAGTTAAGCCTTCGCGGGTACTGGAATAGCCGCCGATAACATAAGCTGCGGGTAAGATTAACACGGCTACACCCAGCCAGCCGAGTTGCAGGGCTAGGGAACCCAAGATTACTAAAATTCCGCACAGGGCGGCTGTTAAAGCGTCGGGATGTTCTTCTGCTAACTGGGAGATGCGAGAAATTGACAAAGAATTAGAAGTCATTTGTAAAGCTTGATTTGGTAGAATGACTCCTGTAGCTTAAACCTTGACATTAGTGTCAATGTCAAGAGTGAAACCAAAATAAATCCAGGATCAACTCGCCTCTCGTTGAGTACCAGAGTCCGACAGTCCGACATTCCGACAGTCCGACAGTTCGACAGTTCGACAGTTCGACAGGGATTGAAATCCCTGTCTCACAGCGCAAGTCCTCTGGAAGAGGACTGAAGATGGCTGAGAATTGA
>NZ_JAUBOR010000020.1:0-28557 GCF_036700305.1 Microcoleus sp. Z1_A1 | reverse complement strand
ATTTAATGTTTTAGTCGGTTTTAACCGACTTCTGCTATGAGGCGGGGAATTCATTCCCCGGCGGACTCTGGGTGAATTCGAGAATCAAATATACAATCAAAATCCCAAAATCCCATGCAATAAGAATAGTTGAGTCCGACAGTCCGACAGGGAATGAATTCCCTGTCTCATAGCGCAAGTCCTCTGGAAGAGGACTGAAGATGGCTGAGAATTGAATTTAATGTTTTAGTCGGTTTTAACCGACTTCTGCTATGAGGCGGGGAATTCATTCCCCGGCGGACTCTGGGTGAATGCGTGGGAATTGATTCCCCAGCGGACTCTGGGTGAATTCGAGAATCAAATATACAATCCCAAAATTCCCAAAATCCCATGCAACAATACCTGACAATCAAACAACTTACAGAAGCGGTAAAAGGCACAATTACCCCTCGGATGGTGCGACACTATCACGCTTTGGGGCTGCTATCTCCGGCGGTACGATCGACTTCTAACTATAGATTGTATACCCGCAGCGATGTGCAAAGGCTGCAAAGAATAGTGGCACTCAAGCAGCAAGGCTTTCAACTGTCTCACATCCGCAAACTGTTAGAAACTGACGCGGATGCTTCGCCTGACGCGCTGATGGCGACTCTGCAACGGCAATATCTGTCGGTTATTCAGCAAATTGTTCGCCTCAGAGAAACGGCTTCGGCGCTGGAAGGATTGCTGGGACGGGATATTTCCTGTCAAGCGGTGCAAGCGGACGCATTGGCGCAATTAAGGCTGTTGCAGGCGGAAACTGAGGGGGGGTGGGATGAGTTGGAACAATTTTGGGAGGGTTGGGATGCGGGGGCGCACACTCACCCGGAGGATTTTGGGGAGTCGTTGCAGCTTTTGTTGCCGGATTTGGCCGATCGCTCGGAAATTGAGGTAGACTTGCTTTCTAAACTGGTGTTAGCTTGCGGAGATTGTTCGCTGCTGCCGTTTGTGAAGTTGAGCGAAACGGCGATTAAATCGGCGCGGGATGCTTTGAAAAATCAGTGTCAAATTGTGGCTGATGTGCCGCCTGTTTTTGCGGCTTTGGATGGGACAAGATTGGCGCATTTGGGAACAAGTATTGCAACTTTAATTGATGATCCGCACATCAATGCTGCGGCGGAAGCGGAACAGGAATTCTGGCAGCAGCGTGAGTGGTTTGATAAGTTGTTGAAACTGGAAAAAGGATGTATATTGGTGATAGGATATGCGCCGTCTGTGCTGATGGCGGTTTGCGAGGCGATCGAGTGTGGGCAATTGCAACCGGCTTTGGTAGTTGGAATGCCGATCGGTTTTAGTCATTCTCCGGTGGCGAAACGGCGGTTAGTGCGATCGGGCGTTGCTTATATTACGACTGTGGGAACTTTTGGCGGCGGCTTGTTGGCGGCGGTTGCTTTGAATGCTTTGGTTGAGTCTTTGATTGAAAAGCCGAATTGTCACTGTCATTTGAAGTAAAGATGGGATTTAGGTTGGTTGTGACTTAATTTGTATTTTGCTCTTTCAGAGGTTTCAATCCCTGATAGGGAGTTTGGTTAATTGCGGCGTAACAATGGGACAGTTACTAGATGAAATTATAAGTTTCAATCCCTGATAGGGAGTTTGGTTAATTGCGGCCGGAAAATGGCGACGTGCAGGTATGGTTGCCGGAAGTTTCAATCCCTGATAGGGAGTTTGGTTAATTGCGGCGGTAAAGGCTTCTTTATTTTCAACAAGGAAGATAAGTTTCAATCCCTGATAGGGAGTTTGGTTAATTGCGGCGAGGGTTCCGGCGGTTGGTGTGGAAGCTTCTCAGGTTTCAATCCCTGATAGGGAGTTTGGTTAATTGCGGCCGGAAAATGGCGACGTGCAGGTATGGTTGCCGGAAGTTTCAATCCCTGATAGGGAGTTTGGTTAATTGCGGCGGTAAAGGCTTCTTTATTTTCAACAAGGAAGATAAGTTTCAATCCCTGATAGGGAGTTTGGTTAATTGCGGCGAGGGTTCCGGCGGTTGGTGTGGAAGCTTCTCAGGTTTCAATCCCTGATAGGGAGTTTGGTTAATTGCGGCACGCGCTTATGGTGCATTGACCAAGATTGAAGAGGCTGTTTCAATCCCTGATAGGGAGTTTGGTTAATTGCGGCTGAATTGTTCCAATGATTTAAAGTTACGTGTTTTGTTTCAATCCCTGATAGGGAGTTTGGTTAATTGCGGCTGTTCGGAGAATTCTAAGTAAACTTAGCGGGAGCGTTTCAATCCCTGATAGGGAGTTTGGTTAATTGCGGCCATCTGCTGGAATATTTAGCGCTATTTCCTCCTTTGTTTCAATCCCTGATAGGGAGTTTGGTTAATTGCGGCTTGCAGAAGTTCCGCCAGAGGTGGCGGCAGTGGTGACTGTTTCAATCCCTGATAGGGAGTTTGGTTAATTGCGGCCCCAAAAACCAAATAGTGGGAATATTACCCCACTCGTTTCAATCCCTGATAGGGAGTTTGGTTAATTGCGGCGATTACTTCAGCTTTGCTCCGATTGTTTGCCACCTAGGTTTCAATCCCTGATAGGGAGTTTGGTTAATTGCGGCCCTCGCGAGCACCGATCAAGGTTGAGGTACGCAAGTTTCAATCCCTGATAGGGAGTTTGGTTAATTGCGGCTTGCTGTTGGCTCGTTCTTATTGCTAGATCAATTACGTTTCAATCCCTGATAGGGAGTTTGGTTAATTGCGGCGGGATTTTGGCTGGCTCTTGCCCGAAGGGTTTGTGGTTTCAATCCCTGATAGGGAGTTTGGTTAATTGCGGCAAAAGTGGCGATCGCAATTTCGGATGATTGCCGTAGTTTCAATCCCTGATAGGGAGTTTGGTTAATTGCGGCTCTTTTAGTCCGTCGGCTTCATCTTTTGTGAAGGGTTTCAATCCCTGATAGGGAGTTTGGTTAATTGCGGCGAGTTCCAGGATTTCAGATTCCTCCGCTAACTTGCGTTTCAATCCCTGATAGGGAGTTTGGTTAATTGCGGCCTCGTTTAGCTTGCCTTGCACCCTCTACCGTTTCCTGTGCTGTTTCAATCCCTGATAGGGAGTTTGGTTAATTGCGGCGCTTCATTGTTTCACCTCAATCTGGCTAGCAACGTTTCAATCCCTGATAGGGAGTTTGGTTAATTGCGGCAGGGGTACGGCTACGGATAGAAATATTTTTAAGTGTTTCAATCCCTGATAGGGAGTTTGGTTAATTGCGGCACTCAAAAATTATGCAAGCTTTAACGTTTAATTTCGTTTCAATCCCTGATAGGGAGTTTGGTTAATTGCGGCCCTACACCCAGAGTCAGCGACGGGGTGCGGGGCTACGTTTCAATCCCTGATAGGGAGTTTGGTTAATTGCGGCGCATCCTTGCCATGCTGACTTACCATAATCTGCTGTTTCAATCCCTGATAGGGAGTTTGGTTAATTGCGGCGGCAGTTGGCAGCGGACGGCGCGATCGACGGCTATCGTTTCAATCCCTGATAGGGAGTTTGGTTAATTGCGGCCCTCACTTGGTCTCGCTTGTAAATCCCTCCTCTATCGTTTCAATCCCTGATAGGGAGTTTGGTTAATTGCGGCTCGACGACTTTGATTTCGTCAAGAGTCAAGTCCGTGGTTTCAATCCCTGATAGGGAGTTTGGTTAATTGCGGCCTTCTGATAAATTCCTAGAAACCTTATGGGATATGGGTTTCAATCCCTGATAGGGAGTTTGGTTAATTGCGGCACTGTAGTCATGCGTGGGGCGGATTTCTAGCAGGTTTAAGTTTCAATCCCTGATAGGGAGTTTGGTTAATTGCGGCAGCAATCAGCTCACACTTCAATTTCTCCCAAGAGTTTCAATCCCTGATAGGGAGTTTGGTTAATTGCGGCGGATAACTTTTCCTTTCACAGGTTTACCGGGCGTGTTTCAATCCCTGATAGGGAGTTTGGTTAATTGCGGCTATCATTTCTAATACACAGACGGTCATTGCCATTTGTTTCAATCCCTGATAGGGAGTTTGGTTAATTGCGGCGCGAGTAATCCTCGGAACAACTTGTCTGTATGAATTTGGTTTCAATCCCTGATAGGGAGTTTGGTTAATTGCGGCTATCTCAAAGACCTGCTAGGGTGGCGTTTCTAAGTTTCAATCCCTGATAGGGAGTTTGGTTAATTGCGGCTTTGATTGCTAAATCGCCCAGCAATGTAAAGCCGCCGTTTCAATCCCTGATAGGGAGTTTGGTTAATTGCGGCAGATTCGATTTTGGTTTGTTTACGCCAAGTTCCGAAAAGTTTCAATCCCTGATAGGGAGTTTGGTTAATTGCGGCCCGACCTGCAAGAAGAGGGCGGTATGGTGGCGTTTCAATCCCTGATAGGGAGTTTGGTTAATTGCGGCTTGCCGACAGCATGGGTAATATGGCCCCAAGAATACGTTTCAATCCCTGATAGGGAGTTTGGTTAATTGCGGCCCTGGCACTACTAGCGATTGCGGATTTCAAATTCTGGTTTCAATCCCTGATAGGGAGTTTGGTTAATTGCGGCGAAAATCGCTCTGCCAGTAATTTCTTGCTCACGGGTGAGAGTTTCAATCCCTGATAGGGAGTTTGGTTAATTGCGGCTTATTATTAGCGTTCTGTTGATAGTTTTCTAGCAGTTTCAATCCCTGATAGGGAGTTTGGTTAATTGCGGCGTAATCGGGCTGACTGACACCGGGCTAACTGTAGTGTTTCAATCCCTGATAGGGAGTTTGGTTAATTGCGGCTGAGGCAAAGGCTAAAGATGCTGCGATCGAAGTTGTTTCAATCCCTGATAGGGAGTTTGGTTAATTGCGGCCGTCATCCAACACACTGCCAAATTCCCCTAAGTTTCAATCCCTGATAGGGAGTTTGGTTAATTGCGGCAGGGAAGAAGGCTTCCCACATTATTAATTAAGTTTCAATCCCTGATAGGGAGTTTGGTTAATTGCGGCCTACCAAAATCTCCATGTCGATATAGCCTTTGGCGTCTGTTTCAATCCCTGATAGGGAGTTTGGTTAATTGCGGCAGAAGCGATCGCCCGGCACATTTCAGCAACTCGCGTTTCAATCCCTGATAGGGAGTTTGGTTAATTGCGGCAAAAAAGCGTAGCAACCGTTTCTCTTCTCCAAAGGTTTCAATCCCTGATAGGGAGTTTGGTTAATTGCGGCCAGAGAAGCTTAAAAATTGTCTCAATATCTGGAATCGTGTTTCAATCCCTGATAGGGAGTTTGGTTAATTGCGGCATCAGTGATAGCAGAAGTGATTGCAAGTGATAAGGTTTCAATCCCTGATAGGGAGTTTGGTTAATTGCGGCAATCAGTGATAGCAGAAGTGATTGCAAGTGATAAGGTTTCAATCCCTGATAGGGAGTTTGGTTAATTGCGGCCTTCAATTAGCTTTAATATTTGTTCCACGCTATTAAGTTTCAATCCCTGATAGGGAGTTTGGTTAATTGCGGCGCAAATTTTGGCTGGAGTTCTCGGATAGCTCTGAGGTTTCAATCCCTGATAGGGAGTTTGGTTAATTGCGGCGCACTGTGAATAAAAAAATGAAAAACTTACTACTTCTTGTTTCAATCCCTGATAGGGAGTTTGGTTAATTGCGGCCGGAGCAAAACTTTTTCTCCATCGCGCCATTGCAGTTTCAATCCCTGATAGGGAGTTTGGTTAATTGCGGCCTTTTGATTCTGGTGAGGATGTTTTGCCTTCTGTAGTTTCAATCCCTGATAGGGAGTTTGGTTAATTGCGGCACAGTGCGGCGTATCAAATTTACTGGTCAAATGTTTCAATCCCTGATAGGGAGTTTGGTTAATTGCGGCTTAGAAGGCCGCCAGAGCCTTATGGGATTTCACGAAGTTTCAATCCCTGATAGGGAGTTTGGTTAATTGCGGCCGCCCGTTCCAGAGGCTTTGCTGTATTTGGTTTTCAAGGTTCATTTGCGTCTGCATAAAACAAAAGTACCATTTCAGCCTTCGACTTGTCAATACCCAACTTTTCAGACAGCCCTCAAACCCTTGTCCCGCATAGATTTCAGCGATTGCGTCTACCATTTTATTGCTTGAAGGGCCTCTAACCCTTACAGCATCTACATTATAGCCCCCCAATTTAACACCTCGATTTTTACACCTACTCATAGACGCATTTTCCACCCAAAAACAGACATCAACCGATCACCACTTACCCAAAGCCCCCCAAACAGTACCCGAAACCACCCCCCAAATCGCCCCCAAACCAGCCCCCACGATCGCCCCCGCCACAGGCCCCAACTCCACCGGCACCCCAGCGCTAACAGCCGGAAACATCGCAGACACCCCCGCACCCAACACAGCACCCGCAAAAGTCCCCAAAAAACTACCCCAAATCGCCCCCAAACTCCCACCACTTACACCCGAAGGCTGAAACGAAATCGGCAACTTCGGCGCAAACCCGCAAAAACCCAACAAACCGCCAGAAACCACACCTCCAACAGAACCGACACCAGCCGCCACGATCGCCACACCCAGCAGCAAACGCGCAAACTCATCCACCGGCCGCATCTGGACACCGTACTGCTGCCAAACCACCAGCCCAGCCCCCAAAAAAACACCAGCCAGAGTCCCCACAAACGAGCCCCAGACCGCCCCCAAATACCCTCCCCGCCGGCCCCACACCCTCCCCACCGGCAGCGCCAGAGGAGGCTGAAAACTCGCCCAAACACAGCCCCAGACAGCACCAACCCCCGCCCCAGCCAAAATCCTCTCCCCGATCCCCGGAGTGCTATTAATCGCCCCAAACACCGCACCGCCGATCGCCGCCAACAAAAAAGCCCCCCAAGCCGCCCCCACCAAAACTCCCCCCCACTTCCGCCAAATTTGATTCGGCGACAAAGTAAAAACCCCCCACATCACCCCAAAAAAACAGCCCCAAATCGAACCAACAAAAATCGCCCCCAAAATAGCACTGCCCCCCTCAGCGATTGCCGAATAAATCCCCCCGATCGCCGCCAAACACAAACTACCCCAAACACCTCCCCAAGCAGCATCCTGAATAATGCGCTCAAACTTGCCCAGGGGAACCCGAGGCGCAGGAGTCCGACTCCGAGAAGACATTGGCATCGGTAGCAACGGCACTGCGTACTGGCCCATGGGGCGCGACAGGCCCGTGGCGGGCTGTTGCCGACGCACTGCGGGCTTGGGCACGACAGGCGGTGGTTGGGGCTTTTTACGCTTGGTTTTCGCGGGCTGCAAGTGCAATCCGTTGCTGATTGCTTGCCGCGAAGGAAACGGATCGCGCCCTTTCAGGAGTTTTGCCCGATCGCACCAAGGGCACCGACTGAGATGATTTCCGTATTTATGCTGACTGTTTTTGCTGCAAGTAACTAAAGCATCTTCCGCTTCCCGAATCGCATTCACCCAAGTTTTCGCATCCGGGCGCGCCGCAGGATTGCCGTGCCCTTCCTCAAAACAGCGGATAAACAGTTGCCGCAGCCGGGGATGCAGCATCTCAAAAGGAGGCGCAGCGGGCATCGGGCGGTAGGGAATCCGCTTCGTACCTGTGGGGAAATGGCCCGATCGAATTCTCGCTTCCAAAGACGGCGGTTCATCGCTACCGAGATAAACTCCCGCAAACGGATGCGTACCTTCCATCAGCAATTGAAAAATTAATACCGCTAAACCGAACAAATCGTGCTCTGGAGATCGATCGATATCGCGGAAAGTCTGCCCCTGCAACTCCGGCGGCGTAAACTCCGGTTTCCCCACGGGACACCGATAAACGTAACCCGTATAAGGATCGCGGACTTGAAACGAATCCGTGTCCACCAGCGTTACCAGCGCCGTATCCGTCACGAGAATGTTCGACTCGTTTACATCGCCGATGACGTAACCCCTGACGTGGAGGGCATTTACAGCCGAGGCGAGGTTTCTGGCGGTACGGTGGAGGTAAAGATAGCTAAATAGCGGTTTTTGTTCGCGCCTGGTTTTGGGAGTGTAGAAAGTGTGTACCGGCATCACTTTGTTGACGCGTGGCATCACAAAACCGACGATTTTTTCGCGCCCGCCGACAGTATGCAGCAAATCGATCGGCCAAGCAATGGAAGCGTGCCCGGGTTCCGCGATCGGCGCATCCGGCGGCATACTGAACATGACTGTGAGTTTGTCGCCGTCTTCGTCTGTCGGTTTGTGGTAGATTTTTGCTACAAGGGACGAGTCTTGGGCGATCGGGTAGATGCGACCTTCACCCCCACTGGCGATCGCGTTTTTGGTGTCGATCGCAATCAGTTGTCCGCTAAATTGGCGCTGCAACTGCATAGAATTCGCTTAGGGTATGGGGGCATCAATCGATTTTAGATTTTAGATTTTGGATTTTAGATTAAAGAAAGCTACCCCACTGATAAATCCGTAATTCTATTTTATTGTGGGGAGTAGGGGTTGGGCAGGAGAGCCCGCCCTGGAAAATTCAGCAACAGGCTACGAGGGCCTGTTCCACGATAATTCTATTTTATTGTGGATTGGGCAGGAGAGCCCGCCCTGGAAAACTCAGCAACAGGCTAGGAGGGCCTGTTCCACAATAGTTCAATTTTATTGTGGGGAGTAGGAGTTGGGCAGGAGAGCCCGCCCTGGAAAATTCAGCAACAGGCTACGAGGGCCTGTTCCACAATAGTTCAATTTTGCAGTTGTGCTTACAATTGATTGGGATCGATGCCCATTTCTCGGAGTCTTGCTTCCAAAGCTTGCGATCGCGATCGTTCTTGTTCCAGCAGCATTTCTGCCTGTTCGGCCCGCGCCTCGGCTTGCTGGATCTGTCGATCGAGTTCCACAAAACTTCTAAACGGTTCTCCAGAGGGCCCGAACATTTCGAGTCCTGTTTCTGATAATTGAAACCGCACTCCCAGTCTCGGACTTACCCAACCATCAATTTGTTCGATCGGTTCTAATTTTCCCTCAGCCCGCAACCATCCTATCAGTTCCAATTTTTCGGGATCGTACAAATAGTATTCTTCCACACCATAGCGTTCGTAAAATTGAAATTTTTGCATCATCGGAGTCAGACGATTTCCCCGCGACCAAATTTCAAATGCGACTTGTGGCGCAATATCATTTTCATACCACTGTTGATAGGAACCTCGATATCCTTTGGGGATGCCAAAAACTGCCATTACATCTGGTGCTTGAGACAGTTTGTTATTGCCTTCCACCGGATACCAAAGCAAGTCACCTGCTACAAAAACATTTGGATCGTCGGCAAACAGCAATTCTAAGTTTTCTTTAATCCAAACAATTAATCGAAACTGATCCGTATTGTTTGACATCGGTTCGCCGTTATCGTCGGGGTAGATGATATTTGATTTTTCGGGAGATTGCAGTTGTGTAACCATTGCTGTTTCCCCAATTTTTTTGACAATTTGATTTTATTTCAGTCGATCGCCTGTTTCCTCTTCCAGTTCGTCAACTGCGGTTTGGATAAAGTTATCCACCAACCAGTCGCGGGTACGCGAGAAATTGCTTCTCAACTCCAGGTACTGACTGCCTAGTTTTGCCTTAAAGTCTTTGGGGAAAATCTCTTTGGCGACTAACATATTTTTCCAGCGAGTTAGCTGGCTGGCGTTGCGTTCGGGAAAGCGGTTGTACAAATAGTCGATCGCGATCGCATCTAGAATATCCGCCCCCAGGATTTCCCGGCGTTTCACCTCGTTTTCTGGCCCTGTTTGTCGCCGCTGAGTTATCTCCCCATGCTGGCAAACATTTGGTTCAATCAAGTGCTGAATCAGCCAGTTTTCTGCACGAAAAAAATCGCGATCGAATTCTAAGTAAATCGCGCCAAACAAAGCTTCACAAGTCTCCGAAAAAACTCTATTGCGATCGCTTTCTTCTGTTTCTCTCCCATTCCATACGCGCCAACTGAGTTCGTTGAATTTCAGATTTTGTGCAAAATCCGCAAGTTTTTTGGGTTCTGCTAAACGAGCTTTTAAGGTTGAGATAGCATCGGGATCTAGTTCGGGATATTCGCGGTAGAGGTAATCGGTAACAATAGCACCGAAAATCGCTCCCCCTAGGAGTGACAGGCGTTGGTACTTAACCTCTTGCCAAGCGGGAGACTCCTCCGGGCGATCGGAGTAATAGCTGGTAGAGGAACGGCAATTTAAGGCAATTTCCAGCAGTTTTGTCTGCTGAAAGCTGGAAAGGTCGATCGCTGCTTTGACTGCTTCAATATCTACCTTTTTATTTTTTATTAGCTCTAATTCTTCTTCACATTTTCCCCACTTTTCCAACCAATCACCGCCCGCGTCTTCCACATACAAATCCACAAAATCTACCCCGTAATTCATCCATTCATCCTGCATTTTTCTGGCTGCTTCCAGTTCTTCCCAGACTTTTTGCAAGTTATTTTCAACGGTATGTGTACCTTGTACTGTCATAGTATTTGATTTTGATGTAATTAGATTTTATTTCCAACAATTTCACCGCAATTAAATCAAATCTCAATTCAATTTAGGCAGACTTGCTAGTTATTTCACCCGATTGATTGCTGCGGTAAATGTTCCCATTGCTTAGCCTTCGTATCAAGCACCTCTTGCCTGTGTCTGGCAAACCCCTCCCGGAGACAGAAAAGGGGAGGAAAAATCTTGCTCTGTTTTCCCTTTTCCAGAATCTGTCTGGGGACTAGGCTGTTGCCCTTCTCGAAAATTGTGCAATATGTGAGTTAGTCAAATTTTTTTTCACAGAGTTTGGAGCAGTCGAACTATTCTCAGCAGCAGATATGCTTGATTTACGGGAACTTGAGGTAACGACCTGCGGGCAAATTATCACTATTATATAATGCTATATTAACTAACTGATTCAGGAAATTTGCATCGTTTTTATCATAACTTAAAAATAATCCTCTGTCAATCCCCCAATCTTGAAGAGTTTGTTGCCAATTATGATATTTTTGTTCAGAGAATTCATCCGAAAGAGTTGTGACTTGAATGCAGAGGGGCTGCTGTTGGCGGCTACTAACGATCGAATCGGTTGCCATAGAAAGATCTGCAACATATCGATACAAAACAGTGCCTTGGCGATCGACTATTCGGGCTGCGATCGCACGAATCACGATATCATCACCCGGATCGAATTGGCCGGCCTTGAGTTTTTGTTTCCAGATGTAAAATTTGCGATCGTTTTCGCTCAGCCATTTAGGAAATAGATAGCTGTACCAATACCTTTCTCCCGGCGTCATTAACTCAAACGCGGCTTGCTGTTCTCTTTCTGAAGGTAGAGATTGAACTGCCAGCCAAACCTGAGAATCTCGGATAAGCTGCAGCAAAAAAGCCATCACAAATTTTTTAGCAGTTAGCGAACCGGGTTTAACATCTTTCACCCAGCGATTGATTTCATCCAATCTTCTCGCCAAACTCGGATCTATTGGATCTGCTGCGCTAATTAGGGAGTTGAGCTTATCCTTAATCTCTTGTGCTTGCAAACGACGACCTACTGTACAGACTAAAGCAGAATTGTTGACACCTCGATTTTATTATAGAACCGCGCCAAATTTTCACCGCTGATGAGGTTGAACGCATTAGACTTGTTGCAAAATTCAGAATCGGAAATTTTTAACCGCAGATCGACGCCAATTCACCCAGATGGGTATTGGCTGTGGCAAAATGTTTATTTTTAATTGTCCTGTGCCTCCGAACTCGAAAAAGTTGCTAGCAATAATGTTAAGTCATCATCGGTGCGTTCGGAAACGCGGGGCGATCGCAAAAATGACTCTAACTGCTGTTTCGCATCTTCTTCTTCTTTCCACTCGCCCGAAAACCGAAACAAAGGCGCAAAAAACGGCTTGTGCGGCGTGCCTTCTGGGATTTTGAGGGCTAGCATTTGCAAGCCGTCGGAAAACACCGCCAAGTGCCGCAGTTTTTCCCGCAGTACCTGAAATTGCGCTGTTTCAATTGCATTCGGCGAAATCAAAAAGATAGTTTCGTTGATGTATTCGCCGCAGGGGGGTACAGTCAGGGCGATCGCATTTCCTGCACTATCACCTGCTACCGCCGCACCGTCGCCGATTTGAGCAACGGCGATTAATTCCGGCGTAGCAACAACAGCAATTAAAGTGCAGGCTAAATCTCTCGCAGCCACTTCCCGCACTGCCGCTTCTGCTTCCACCTGCGCCCGCGCAACTTGCAGTGATGCTGTCAAGAATACCTGCCATTCATCGTCATTTTCAGGCAGCCTTTCCTGTTGCTGGCAAATCGTTTCGACAACCGCTTCCACAGCAATTTTTGCCCCAACTTCTGCGAGTGCTGCCGAGCCCGCACCATCGGCAACCGCTGCCGCTAAAACACCGTTTGGCAAGAGACGCCAGCAGTGGGCATCTTGACAAGGCTGCGATCGTTTTTCGTGGCTCGTACCTATCACCGATGCCGCTACAACTTGCCAATTAAAGGATGAATTCTGCATTAATAACTCTTTAACTCAAAACTTCGTAAATTCACAACTATGCAAAGTCTGGACGGGTTTATTTATCCCTAATTAGGTAGGGCGATGCACACCACACTTTACTAATTTGGTAGGGCGATGTACACCACACATTACCGCTTGTCACATACTAATGACCAATGACCAATGACCAATGACCAATGACCAATGACTAATGACTAATAACTAAACAGTTCCCCATCCGGGTGGGGGCAGTGCTACTTGTTCATCAATTTTTGAGTGAGAAACTCTCTGCATACTAGCCGACAGCCAGATGAACATCTCTCTAAAGTCTAATCCTCTCAATTTTACAGGCGTGCGCTCGACAATTTGCGCGAGACGAGGAATATTAGCACCTTCCACTCCGACTGCAAAAAATGCCACGCGCTTGTTAATTTCTTCCTCTTTAATCCGCTGTGCTGCTATTTCCACAACATCGTCGGATTCACCTTGAGGTTCGCCGTCAGTAATCATAAATACCCACGGGCGGTAGTAGGTAATGCCGTTGTTGCGGTATTCCGATTTGCGGGCCGCAATGGTATCTAATGCTAGCTGAATGCCGGCGCCCATGTGGGTTTGTCCTTGAGCTGTCAGCAGTGGCGTCTCGAACTGGTCGGCGGTAACGAAGTCTTGCACGATTTTGATTTGATTGTCAAATGAAATAATCGCGACTTCGACTCGCTTTTTAGCTAGTTCGTCTTTAATTAGGTCATTCCTAAAAATTTCCAGCCCCTCATTCAAGGCATCTATGGGTGCGCCTTGCATGGAGCCGGAGGTGTCCAGCAGGAGGACGCAGGGACAGCGCGGCTCTGGGTTTTCGGCAAATTCTACGGCTTCGTCTAGTCTCATGGTTCGGGGTTGACCTGGGAGTGGCTCGATTTCTAGGTTTGTTACTTTCTACCCTAGCAAGTAGGTGACATATTTAACTCAATCTGCCCGCTGGCGATCGCATTTTACCATTTACGTGAATCGATTTTTGATTTTTGATTGTATATTTTAGATTTTAGAATTGGATGTCTGCCGTCAAAAAAACAAAATTCTTCCTGCCTGTGGTAATATAGGCTAATAGTATTACTGCAAAATAAGGATAAATCTTATGATTGCAACAGTCACACAGCAATTAACCTTTGACCAATTCCTTGTAGAATGTCCAGAAGATGGACGTTATGAACTGGTAAATGGAGAAATAGTAGAGATGAATTCCACAAGAAATCATGATGATGTTGCTAATTTCCTGTTATTTGGCTTCAACGATGAAATCCGGCGACTAAATTTGAATTATGTAGTCAACACTACAGCCGTTATCAGAACTGTAAGTAAAGCCGGCATCGAACAAGGGCGGAGACCGGATGTCAGCGTCATCGATCGCGATTTGTGGCGATCGAACCGTTCTGCTTATGCTGCAATGCGGGAACCAATTCAACTGGCAGTGGAAGTAACATCAACAAATTGGGAGGACGATTATATAGACAAATTGGACGAATATCGGCGCCTCGGAATTCCTGAGTATTGGATTGTCGATTATTTAGCAATTGGCAGCAGGGAATTTCTGGGAAATCCCAAAATTCCAACTGTATTGGTTCACCTTTTGGATGCAGATGGCAATTATCAAAGAAGCGCGTTTAAAGGCAGCGAACGAATTGTGTCGCGGACTTTTCCAGAATTAACGCTGACAGCAGAAGATGTGATGAATGTTTAACTTCGGTTAATCCAGCTACCCAGACTATTATCCCTAAAAAATTACTAAAAATATGAAATCTATTTCTGATAATAAACTTTCTAATCAAAAAGCTATTAGTCCTTGGAGTTACAAACCTTGGTGGTGTCAGCCTTGGTCGATTCTTTTAACTGGTACTAGCCTGATTAGCGGTAGTTGGTTTTTATTAAAAACTGTTTGGATAACGGTTTTAGTCGCGATTCCTTTATTAGCTTGGATGGGCTTTTTCTTGTTAGTTTGGCCGAGGTTGATGCTGTCTAGCGGAGTTTTGGATTCCGATGCAGATTAGGTTTTGGTGACGCGCACCTTATGTTTAGGGTAAGGTGCGCGGTCATTGGTGTGAACTTAACGTTAAACCCTCAGTCCGGCAGGGTTTGAAACAACAGCCTCAAAGCGAAAGTCCTCGCTATGAAGACTAATGAGTTCTTCAGTCCTCTTTGAGAGGACTTTCGCTATCAGACAGGGAATTCATTCCCTGGCGGACTGCCGGGTGAGCCGGAGGACTGGCGGACTAAAAGCTTCAGTTGACACTAATAGTGCGCCCTGCACACCCTACCTTTGAGTGTTTCCCAGTCTAGGCTTGCGGGTAATAGTCTTGAATTGCTTTTACTTCCATCGGGTGAGATTTGAGCGATCGAATTCCCGCTGCTGTCGCTTTGGCACCGGCTATTGTGGTAATAATCGGGATTTTGTAAGTCAAAGCTGTGCGGCGGATAAAGATTCCGTCGGCCCGGGATTCTTCGCCGGAAGGTGTGGTGATAATTAGTTGAATTTTCTCATTTTTGATCGAATCCAACAAATTCGGCCGCCCTTCGTGCAGTTTCAATTCCAAATCTACCTCTAAACCTTGCTCTCGCAAAACTTTGCGTGTCCCGTGAGTTGCGACTACTCGGAAACCCAATTCTAAGAATTCCTTGACAACGGGTACAACTGCTAGTTTGTCCCGATCGCGCATCGAAACCAACACGGTTCCAAACAGCGGCATCATTTGTCCAGCACCTAATTGAGCTTTGGCAAATGCTTTACCAAAATCGGTGTCAATTCCCATGACTTCGCCGGTCGATCGCATTTCTGGCCCTAACAAGGTATCAGTTCCTGGGAACTTAGCAAAGGGCAATACAGCTTCTTTTACCGAAACATGAGTGGGTATAATCTCTTCAGTAAAACCCAAAGCTTCTAGAGTTTTGCCAGACATGACTCGCGAGGCCATTTTTGCTAAGGGAACTCCGATCGCCTTGGAGACAAAAGGCACTGTTCGAGAAGCGCGCGGGTTAGCTTCCAAAATGAAAACTTCTTCCCCTTGAACGGCAAATTGAATATTCATCAACCCGATTACTTTCAGGGATTTTGCTAATTCTACAGTCCAGCGACGGATTGTTACCAAAGCTGCATCAGAAAGTGTTTGGTAAGGGATAGAACAAGCAGAGTCGCCGGAGTGGATTCCCGCTTCCTCAATGTGCTCCATAATACCGCCGATCGTCACATTGCCAGTAACATCGGCGATCGCATCGACATCAACCTCGATCGCATTCTCCAAAAACTTATCAATTAAAATCGGATGATCGGGTTCTACCAGCACGGCATAGGTCATGTAACGTTCCAATTCCGTATCGGAATAAACAATTTCCATGGCTCGCCCGCCTAATACGTAACTCGGTCGCACCACTACCGGATAACCTATGCGTTGAGCTACTATTAAAGCATCCTCAAAACTACGGGCCAAACCGTTAGCAGCTTGCTGAATATCCAACTCGCGCAGAATCTTTTCAAATCGCTCCCTGTCTTCAGCAGTATCAATGGAATCCGGCGAAGTACCCCAAATTTTTGTTTGTACATCGGGGTGATTTTCGAGGGCTTTTTGTAAAGGAAGCGCTAATTTCAGTGGGGTTTGTCCGCCAAACTGAATAATTATTCCCTCTGGATTTTCGGCTTCGATGATGTTGAGAACATCTTCTTTTGTTAGCGGTTCAAAATACAGGCGATCGCTCGTATCGTAATCCGTCGAAACCGTTTCCGGGTTCGAGTTGACCATAATTGTCTCAAAGCCATCTTCTCCTAGGGAATAGGAAGCGTGACAACAGCAGTAATCAAACTCAATTCCCTGTCCGATCCGGTTGGGCCCGCCACCTAAAATCATCACTTTTCGCTTGGTAGAAGGCAAAACTTCCGACTCCGGCGCGAGACTGTGGCCCACAGGCGAAACTTTCTTTTCTTCATCGCCCAATTCCCAAATAGCCGCACCCGCTTCGTAGGTGGAATAATAATACGGTGTAAACGCTTCAAATTCAGCGGCACAGGTATCGACTGTTTTGTAAATCGGAATGACGCCTAACTGTTTGCGGTAAGCGCGAACTTGATCTTCCGATGTTTTGGTGGCGTAAGCAATTTGGCGATCGCTAAAACCCAACTGCTTTACTTCAAACATTGTCTCTTTTGTCAACTGTTCCAACCGCGTTCGTTTCAAGAACTTCTCAGTTTCCAGCAATTCCTGCATTTTATCCAAAAACCAAGGATCGATTCCTGTAAACTCGAAGATATCTTCCACCGACATTCCCATCATCATCGCGTGGCGAACTGTAAAAATGCGATCGGGATTTGGCGTCCGCAATCCGGCGCGAATTTGTTCCAAACTCGGCAACTTTTCCGGTTTGTCGCAGCCGAAACCCGCGCGGCCTGTTTCCAATCCCCGCAGGGCTTTTTGGAAGGATTCGTTGAAGCTGCGCCCGATCGCCATTACCTCCCCAACTGACTTCATTTGCGTTGTCAGAGTCGGTTCGGAACCGGGGAACTTTTCAAAGGCAAATCGGGGAATCTTCGTCACCACGTAGTCAATTGTCGGCTCAAAAGACGCCGGAGTTTTCTTGGTGATATCGTTGGAAATTTCGTCTAGGCTGTAACCTACCGCTAATTTTGCCGCCATTTTGGCAATAGGGAAACCAGTTGCTTTCGAGGCCAAGGCGGAGGAACGGGAAACCCTAGGGTTCATTTCAATAACGATGAAATCTCCGTTGACTGGATTGACGGCAAATTGAATGTTGGAACCGCCGGTTTCAACTCCGATTTCGCGAATAATTTTCACCGAAGCATCTCGCAGGCGCTGATATTCTTTGTCTGTGAGAGTTTGCGCCGGGGCGACGGTGATCGAATCGCCGGTGTGGACGCCCATCGGGTCGAGATTCTCGATCGAACAAATAATCACTACATTATCTGCCAAATCTCGCATTACTTCGAGTTCGTACTCTTTCCAACCAATCAAAGATTGTTCGATCAAAATTTGCGAGACTGGACTGGCATCAATCCCGCCTTGTGCCATTTCTTCAAATTCTTCTTGATTGTAAGAAATGCCGCCTCCCGTGCCGCCCATTGTAAAAGCAGGACGAATAATTAACGGATAACTGCCGATTTGGTGACCAATGGCTTTGGCTTCGTCGAGAGTGTTGGCAATTCCCGAAGGGCAAACGGCGACACCAATTCGCGCCATCGCTTCCTTAAATAATAGCCGATCTTCTGCCATTTCAATTGCTGGCAATTTAGCACCAATCAACTCGACGTTGTATTTTTCTAAAACGCCATTTTTAGCGACGGCAACTGCTAAATTTAGCGCCGTTTGACCGCCCATAGTCGGTAAAATTGCTTGAGGTCTTTCTTTAGCGATGATTTGTTCGAGGATGGCCGGCGTTAGAGGTTCGATGTAAATGCGATCGGCAGTTTCCGGATCGGTCATAATCGTTGCCGGGTTGGAATTCACCAACACTACTTCAAAACCTTCTTCTCGCAAAGCTTTGCAAGCTTGTGTCCCTGAATAGTCAAATTCGCACGCTTGACCGATAACAATTGGGCCGGAACCAATGAGAAGAATCTTTTTTAAGTCTTGACGACGGGGCATAGGTTCGTAATTGGTAATTGGACAAGGTTGAGGATTAATTGATATTTTGCATCACTCTTAGAAACAGGCTTTCTAAGCTGTTCCCCCAAAAGCTTACTCAAAAAAGTGCAAGTTTTGTTGTTAATTTGAAATTGTGCACCATTCTCAGCCTTTTGGAAGCAGAACCTAGCAACTCCGGCCCACAGACACCCCCAGCTAACCAGAAATATTGATGAGAAAAGGGTGCAGTCGATCGGTAAATCAAGACTATTTTAAGTGTTGCGGTCAAATCGTGTTCTAAAATACACAATCCATTTATTCCGCCAGATTAATCATTGTAGGGACACTCCAAGAAGCCATTGGTGTCAACTTAACGTCAAACCCAATCACAGACTGTTGTTTGAGTATTAAATCTAGATCCCCCCTAGCCAACCCCTACTCCCCTTAAGAAGGGGGGGACAAGAGTCTTCTCAAAGTCAACCCCTACTCCCCAACAATCAGGGGGATTTAGGGGGATCTAGACTTAGCTAAAACCTAGATTTATCAATGGTTTCAGGCGATTGTTGACACAACGAAAGACACGGTTTCCCTACCGTATTTCACCCTATTTTTAGGCTTTGCGCGATCGGCGAATGAGTACGCTTATAACTTGTCCCGGCTGTGCGCCTCGCTGGGGCGGACTCCAATCCCCGACGGCGGCAAATCCCAGTCGGTACAAGGTGTGGATGGTTTCTAACACGGCGGCGCGGGAACCGACAACCGTTATCCGCACGACTTCCTGTTCGGATACTGCTGAGTCGTCATTTGGACGCGCGGAAAAGTTATCGTCAGGCACGAATTCCTGTGACATAATATGATCTCCTGGTTTTTGGTTTTCTAGGAAAACCCAAAAACCCAGCCGCCCCGCACGTTAACACAGAGCAGGGCGGCTACAGAGAATGTTAGAATTCTCAATCAGCCTCCATACTGCTTACTCAGTTTGGCGGTAGCTGTCCATTGCTGCTGGTAACAGCTTTGGGCAGTGCAACTAGATTTTTGGGCGACGCGGGCCGCTTCCTCTGCAAGCAAAGCAACCTTAATTTCACAGCGTAGCCGCAGATGGGGGCCGCCGTCAATCGATTGCGCGATTTTAGATTTTAGATTTTAGATTGGGGTTTTCCTGCAACAACTTTATCGATTTTAGATTTTAGATTGAGATTTTCCTGCAACAACTCTCCGGTCTCTCCCACCCTCCCCTTTTCCCACTCTCCCCCTCTCCCACTCTCTCCTTCTCCCAGTCTCTCCCCCTCCCTCAATCCAACCTACTAAATGAGGGAATGCGCCGAGGAAGAGGTAAAATATGGAATCGTTCCAAAAGCTTAAAATCAAAAATCTAAAATACAGATATGCCTAGAACACAAGTGCGAATATTCCGTGCACCTGCTGCTTGAGGGCAGCCACATCAATTTTAGATTTTAGATTTTAAATTGTCCTCCAACAACTCTCCCCATCTCCTATGCCTAGAACTCCCAGCGAATATTCCGTGCACCTGCTGCTTGAGGGCGGCCATCGCGAAGAAGTGCGTTTCGCAACCCTGCAAGATTTTCAAAAATGGTACAGCAGTACGCTGGTGCCGAAACAAGATTCAAGAGAATTTCTTAACGTCCCGATTAAAAATATTCAAGGCGAATACATGGTAGTTCGGCCTACCAGTGTTCTCGCAATTCGCGTAGAACCGATATTTACTTCTAGCGTCGAACGATACGATGAATAAGGAAAATAATCAATTCAGTAGGGAAGATTGGAAATTGAGCAAGATTTTTCGCTATCAGCTATTAGCGATCGCCTGTTGCGTTTTGGCGATCGCTTTTTCGGTGCCCGCCGTTGCAGTTCCATCGCTGCAACCAATGAGTGTAAATCAATTACAAGCGAGTGAGTTGGAGTCGATCGCCTTTGACGCTCAAATCTGGGGCGAAAATGGCAAACCGGGCGATAAAGAATTGCTGTTAAGGTCGATCGACCACAGCCTCCGCTATCTCAATACATCAGCCGCCGCCAGCGCTTACAGCCGCTATCCAGTCGCAGGAGTTACGCGCGATCGAGTCCGCCGTTCCCTCGATCGATTCCGCCAATTAGTTGTCAGTTCCACAACCCCAGCACAACTTCAGGAATCTGTCAAGCGCGAATTTGTATTTTACAAATCCACGGGCAAAGACGGCAAAGGAACAGTAGCATTTACAGGTTATTTCGAGCCGACTTACGCAGCCTCTCGCACGCCGAATTCCGAATACCGTTATCCCCTGTACCGGATGCCGCCAAACATGGCATCTTGGCCGAAACCTCACCCGACAAGATTGCAATTAGAAGGCGCAGATGCTTTGCAGGCAAGTAAAGGATTGCTGCGAGGATTAGAATTAGTTTGGTTGCGCGATCGATTCCAAGCATTTCTCGTGCACGTCCAAGGTTCTGCGAGATTGCAACTAACAGATGGTAGCGAGATGACCGTCGGTTTTGCAGGCAAAACCAGTCACAGTTATACAGGAGTCGGACGAGAATTAGTTAAAGACGGAAAGTTTACTTTAGAAGAGTTAACTTTGCCGAAACTAAGGGAATATTTTACCAACTTTCCCGCAGATATGAACAAATATTTGCCGAAAAATGAAAGCTTTGTATTCTTCCGGGATAGTAATGGAGCTCCAGCCACAGGAAGCATTGGAGTGCCAGTAACTGCCGAAAGGTCGATCGCCACCGACAAAGCTTTAATGCCCCCCGGCGCACTAGCATTAATTAGTACAAAACTCCCTTATCCGAATGGGGCGGGACAACTCGAACAAAATGCCGTGAATCGGTACGTTTTGGATCAAGATACTGGCGGCGCAATCAAAGGCGCGGGGAGAGTTGACGTATTTATGGGAACGGGGGATTTAGCGGGCGATCGGGCCGGTTATATCAACTCAACAGGAGAACTGTATTATCCGCTTTTAAAGTAGGAACAAAGCGAGTGGCCAGAAACCGGGTTTTTACAAAAAATATTCGCGATAATCCGCAGATTAGGAAAAAACCCGGTTTCTTCGATATTCACTCTATCTAGGTATTTGGTAATATGGGTTAGTTGGTTGGGTAGGGGCGGGTTTATCAATATTTGGGATGGGAATTATAGATTGTGGGCGAACCCGCCCCTACGGTATTTGATAATAAAATAATACATCTAAAATAGCAAAATTGGTAGGGCGGGTTAGCCGAAATTTATATCATCAAATAGCATAATTCATCAACCCGCACCCACCGATCCCAGATACTCAAACACCCGCCCCTTTCCCATCGCAGATACCGACAAACCTGTCCGCATTCGTATAAAATAGAAACAACCCAACCCATCCCCACAAATGCTAAACAAAATTTGGCAATTCCTCAAACGACTCATCCAGCGCCTATTAGGAACCGCACCCCCACCACCGCCGCCACCACCTGCGCCCCGCCCCACCCAAACTGACGCGGAATACGAGTCGAAATTCATGGAAATCCTGGAAGGGGTGAATGTCGGCTGGAGTCGAGGAGATGTAGCGGGATTCTTAATCGCAAAACGCCTTAAAGATGGTGAATTGGCTGCTTGGCTGCGACGGTTTGGGACTCGATTGTTAGAGGGGGAAAACCAGCAGGGCGGGCACGGGGGCACCGCCCCTACGGATGCGGTGGCATCGCTTCAGGAATTGGCGCAGCGGCTGGTTTTGTTAGGTAGAATTGGCAGCGGGGAATTGTCAGAGGTGGCGAGGCAAATTGGGCGGGAGATATTGACACGGTTTCCGCTGCCGGAGGTTGAGGAGGAGGAGACAAAGGGGATGGTAATTGAGGCGGTGTTTGTTGGGGATGGTTTGGGTTTTTCTGGGGCAGTGAACCGCAAAGGCGCAGAAGCTGCGGAGGCAGAATCGGAAGTTAATGTAGAGGCGAAAGCGTGGTGCGATCGGGGGAATGAGCAGTATAATTTAGGAAGATTTGAAGATGCGATCGCATCTTATACCCAGGCAATTGCTCTCCAACCAGACTATCACGATGCTTTGCACAACCGAGAGGTAGCGCAACGTAAGTTAGGCGAAATTAAATAGGCGAACTCGCTGGTATCCATAATTTTTGCTAGGAATTGCGATCGGTATGATAGTATTAATAATTAACCCATTTTTTGTCGCTAAGTATTATAGACTAAAATAGGAGTTGGAGGATTTAAATTATCACTACAAACTTACTTGGTAATGTGTACAGTCCGCACCTTAAAATATGTTTATCCTATGAGGATTAATCCCAAATCCTTGCATCCAAAACTCAAATCGAATGACACAAGTAATCGGCATTGACTTAGGCGGAACCGCAATTAAACTCGGCAGATTTAGCGAAGACGGCATTTGTCACCAATCCTTAACTGTTCCAACTCCTCAACCGGCAACGCCAGAAGCCGTTTTAGCTGCGATGACCGATGCTATTTTACAACTGAATCCGGTGGAAAATGCTGTAAGTGCGATCGGCATCGGCACTCCAGGCCCTGCAGACGCCGCCGGCCGCATAGCCAGAGTAGCAATTAACCTCAAAAACTGGCATAACGTCCCCCTCGCTGACTGGTTGGAAGCTAAAACCGGACTGCCGACAATATTAGCAAATGATGCCAACTGTGCCGGATTGGGAGAAGCTTGGTTGGGCGCAGGAAGGCACTTTAAAGACCTAATTTTAATAACTTTAGGTACAGGAGTCGGCGGTGCAGTTATCCTAGACGGCAAACTATTTGTAGGTCATCAAGGCGCGGCCGGAGAACTAGGATTGATTACTATAAATCCCGACGGCCCGGAGTGCAACAGCGGCAATCGCGGTTCTTTAGAACAGTACGTTTCGGTGCAAGCAATTCGCCGCGAAACGGGTTTGGAACCGCTAGAATTAGCAAATCTAGCTAAGTCGGAAGATGCCAAAGCTTTAGAATTTTGGCAAAATTACGGGCGCTATCTGGGTATCGGTTTGGCAAGTCTCATTTATATTTTGACGCCGGAAGCTATTATTATCGGCGGTGGAATTAGTGCAGGTGCAGAATTTTTCTTGCCGAAGGTTCGACAAGAAATTGAGCAACGTGTACTGCCGAGTTCTCGCGAGGATTTACAGTTATTGGTGGCTGAATTGGGCAATCAAGCAGGCATTGTAGGGGCAGCAAAATTAGCTTGGCAGCTTGTTCAATAGTTAAAATTTCAAAAAGCAGCGCAGTTTATTGCGCTTTTTTCATATCTAAACTTAGGGTGCAACCTAAGCACCTTACCCCAAAAAAAAATAAAATGAATGTTAGGATTTACTAAAAATAGTCTTCCTTCCTCCTTCATTGTTCATACTTATAACTAATGACTAATGACTAATGACTAATGACTAATGACTAACAACTAACGACTAATGACTAATGACTAACAACTAATGACTAATGACTGCTTCATGGCAGAGATTGTCCAGTGGTATTTTTAATGTATTCCTGAATTTCTTGATAAGTTTCCGGGTTGTTTTGGCGCAGGATAATAATATTAGTTGCGCTGTCCGGCAGGCAAAAGCTTAGCCGACCGTTCTGTTCGCAAGCAAAAGAGCTAATTCGACTCATATCGATCGCAAATTCTTTGCGGTCATAATGAATTTTAATCCACGAACCTCTCGAATTGCGATCGATGGTTTTTTTGAGGTAATCGAGAACTTGCTTGTAAGCCTCAGAATTGCCTTGGGGATTGAGGATAATCGGCTGACTGCTATTAGGCAGCCAAAAGGTGAGACGCTTGTTATCCAGTTCGCTAGAAAAAGCACTAATAGTGTCAAGGTCAATTATGTATGTACTTTTCTCATAAGTAATTTTGCTCCAATAAGCCACAAAGCCTCCTCAAACCTGTGTTTCCTGGTATTTTAGGATAGTTTGACAACTCATACCATTTTAGATTTTAGATTTTAGATTTTAGATTGGGCATGACTGATGACTATCGGGGTTGGGAAGTTGCCTAAAGTTACATTTTTTTTTACTGGTATCACCATTGAAATCCAAGCTAAAAAGTTAAGTAAAAATATCAGCATTTTTACCCAATACGCTTGGGTTAAAACTATTTATTCCGGGCGAGATCCCCCTAAATCCCCCTTCCCAAGGGGGACGCAAGAGTAAGTTCTTGTCCCACCCCCTACTCCCCTTTGTAGGGGCGGTGCCCCTGTGCCCGCCCTAGGCGCCAGGGGATCGAGCTTAACTGAACCGTATTGCATTTTTACCTTCTGCCTTCTCCCTTGTGGTACTAGCCCCCCAGCCCTAGCATAGGGGTTGGGGGGGAGGTTTTTCACTCGTTGAGAATGCTGCCCGATATCTAGTCCGATAAGTGCAACCCCTATCAAATCCTATTGGTCTGTTGGGCGGGTTTTGTAATGTCGATTGCCGGGGCGATTTGAATATTGTGTACTCTGAACCGCCCCTACAGACATCTAATATATCAGAACTAATCGATCGCACATGATATGAGATCAGTTTGCTGCAACTTTCTCGGCCACCAAGTCGCGATCCTCATCTTCTAAAACATCCTGCTTTCCCTGGATGCTAGCGGCCTGGATAAACCCTTGAAACAAGGGGTGGGGGGCGCTAGGTCGAGATTGGAATTCGGGGTGAAATTGGCAGGCTATGAAAAAGGGATGGTTGGGAAATTCGATCATTTCTACCAAGCGGCCGTCTGGAGATGTACCGGAGACTGCATAACCTGATTCTAAGAAAAGATTGCGGTAGGCGTTGTTAAATTCGTACCGATGGCGGTGCCGCTCGTAAATCACTTCTTTCTGATAAAGTTTGAAAGCTAGCGTGTCTGGGTTGACACGGCACGGATACAAACCCAGTCGCATTGTACCGCCCAAATCGACTACATCTTGCTGTTCTGGCAATAAATTAATTACCGGATTCGCTGTATCTGGGTTAAATTCAGCGCTGTTGGCATCCTCTAGTTGAGCGATGTTGCGCGCCCATTCAATCACAGCACACTGCATCCCCAAACACAATCCCAAAAATGGAATTTTGTGGTGTTTAGCATATTCGATCGCCGCTATTTTGCCGTCAACTCCCCGAACCCCAAAACCTCCGGGTACAAGAATGCCGTTGATACCTTTGAGATAATTATCGAGGTTTCCCGATTCTAAATCTTCTGAGTTAATCCAGTGTAAATTCAGGTCGCAGCCGATCGCAATTGCCGCGTGCCGCAAAGCTTCGACCACCGAAAGATAAGCATCGTTCAACCGCACGTATTTGCCAACTAAAGCAATATCAATTTTGTGATTGGGACTGTAAAGCCTGTTGACTAAAGTTTGCCACTGATGCAAATCTGGCTGGCGATGTTCGAGTTGCAGCAAATTGAGCGTTTGTTCCGCCAAACCTTCCTGTTCCATCATCAGCGGCACTTCGTAGATACTTTTAGCATCTTGAGCGGTGATGACACATTCTTCGGGGACGTTGCAGAATTCCGACAATTTCTGTTTCATGCCCAAAGACAGCGGGCGATCGCACCGACAGACTAAAATATCTGGTTGAATGCCGATCGACCGCAATTCCTTCACCGAATGCTGAGTCGGTTTAGTTTTCATCTCCCCAGCCGAAGGAATCCAAGGTATCAGCGTGACGTGCATATACACAACATTTTGCCGACCGACATCCTTGCGAAACTGGCGAATTGCCTCCAAAAACGGCAAAGATTCAATATCTCCCACCGTTCCGCCGATTTCCGTAATCACCACATCGGGATTGGTATTTTTTGCTACCCGGTGAATTCGATCTTTAATCTCGTTAGTAATGTGCGGAATCACCTGCACCGTGCTCCCCTGATACTCACCGCGGCGTTCTTTGTTAATCACCGCTTGATAAATGGAACCCGTGGTGACGCTATTGAGGCGAGACATGGAAGTGTCGGTAAAACGCTCGTAGTGCCCCAAATCCAAGTCAGTTTCCGCACCATCTTGCGTGACAAAGACTTCTCCGTGCTGAAACGGGCTCAGAGTGCCGGGGTCAACGTTAATATAGGGGTCTAGCTTCAAAATCGAGACTGAATAGTCCCGCGACTTTAATAGGCGGCCCAAGGAAGCACCGACAATTCCCTTGCCGATGCTGGAAACCACGCCACCAGTCACAAACACAAATTTGCTCATAGGATTTTCGACTTTAGATGTTTCAATGTCAGGTCAGACTCAAATGTGACATAGTTGACACTCCCGGTGCTAAAGCAGCGGGGATTCTTTGTTCGTAGACTCAACTTGCTTGCGACAGGATTTCTCCAGCCAAAGTAGAGGTCGAATCTCCCAAAGCGTTCGGGTCTTTGACCCAAGTTCCGGTATGCCCTACCGTACTCAAGGCTAATTTCAGGATATTAATCGCAGCATTCCAATCCCTATCCATAACGAACCCGCATTCACAAACATGGGTTCTTACGGATAGGGTTTTTTTTACGATTGCACCGCAGTTAGAACATTTTTGCGAAGTATATGCTGGATTGACGGCAACCGTCACCCGGTCAAATTTTACTCCAAAATACTCCAGCCACTTCCTGAATAGATACCAACCCGCATCATTGATCGATTTGGCGAGACAGTGATTCTTTACTAAGTTTTTAATCCTCAAATCTTCGTAGGCGACCAAATCGTTAGATCGGATTACGCAACGCGCCAGTCTCTTAGCGTGTTCTTCACGTTGCCTACTTATTTTGAGGTGTACTCTTCCTAATCGATTAATTGCTTTCTTGCGGTTGGCAGAGCCTTTCTTTTTACGAGAAACGCGGCGCTGTCGAAACTTTAACCGTTTCTCAGTGGTTCGATAAAACTGGGGGTTTGGTTCAGAGTGACCGTTAGAGTCTGTATAAAACTCTTTGAGCCCTACGTCCAAACCGAGTGTTTTACCAGTCGGCGTCGTATCTACTTCGTTTTCAGCACCGATCAAAAACTGAACGTAGTAACCGTCAGCGCGACGGATCAAGCGTACCCGTTTTATTTGATCGAGCTGGTAGAAGTTTAGATCCCACGTTCCTTTTAGTTTGAGCTTACCAATTCCTTTCTTGTCAGTGAAAGTGATTTGCTTGCGGGTTTCTGAAAGTTTCCAGCCGCTCACTTTATATTCAACTGAGCGACAGTTTTTCTTAAAAGTCGGATAACCTTTCTTTCCGGGAAGAGCTTTCTTGCAGTTGTCGTAAAACCGAGCAATTGCAGAATAAGCTCTCTCGACTGACGCTTGGCAAGCACTAGAATTCAAGGTTTTGACGAAAGGAAACTCTTCTCTGAGCGCAGTGCTGTGCCGATACAAGTCTTTTTGCCCAACACCTCGGTTATCCATCCAGAAACGGATGCACTTATTCCGAACGAACTGAGCAGTCCTAATTGCCTCGTCTATTGCTGCGTACTGATTTGGTTTTCCTTTCGCCTTGAATTCTAGAACGAACATCTTACGTGGAAAATCGCTACGCTAAGATACTAACACTAAGCCGTTCTAAAAGGATGGGGCTTTAGACCCAAGTTTTTGGTAATCCATAAGGGCAACCACGGGGGATTGCCCCCTACACCCATTTGACCAAATTATTGACGATTGTTATGTGCTTGCAACCAAGTTGTCAAATCTGACAAACTGGCAAAGTCTAATAGTGCCTCTCCTAGATTCTCTAATTGCTGAGCGGATAACTGAGCTATGCTGGTTTTGAACTCCGGCGACAGCACGCCGACACTGCGCTCCAACTGACGAACAATTAATGTCATATTTCCTTGTTTGATGCCTTGTTCGATGCCTTGTTCGATGCCTTGTTCAATGCCTTGTTCGATGCCTTGTTCGATGCCTTGTTCGATGCCTTGTCTGATTCCTTGTTCTATCCCGATTCTGGTAGCTTTGGTAATTGCACCGCGCTGGTCTTGAATAAAAATTTCTCGCCTTTCTAAATCCTCCAATTCATCAGGATCGAGATTTGCTTCATTGGCAATTGTAAAAGCTTTGCGGAGTTCCGGTACATTTCCCAACTCTTCCGGCACAGACCTTAACGTGCGAGCGGTTTTCATGAAATATATCCACTTGTCAGTCAGAGTCTCTAATTCTGCTAAAGTCTTGTCAAATTTGGGCAACTCAACAAAGACAAATTCTAATTCATCCGCCAAATACTCGACTAAGTTGTTTTTTTCTTTGATACAAAACCGCGAAATTACTGTTTCCAGATGCTCAAACATTTGGAAATCTGTAATCGTCAAGGCAATCACGGGATTTAACAGGTTGTAGTTTTCTCCGCTTTTTAATTGCACTGAGTAAGCTTTGGTAGCATTGTATAAAATCCGTTTCTCAAAGGATTCTACATTCAATACCTGCATTTCAACGATCGCAGTTTTGCTGCCACCAATTTTTGCTTTAACATCCAAGTAAGTATCTTTGACTCCTTTGATTTTGGGAGCTAAATAAGGGTCAAGAATTTCTAAATCTTCGATAACTGGCTGCGCTTCGTAGAGCAGGGTAAGCTCATCTAATTTGGTATAATATGAACTTGACAAAGTTAACAAAATAAGCATAAGAGACTGTGTAGACA